>JAILQT010000092.1 GCA_024698805.1 Solobacterium sp. | reverse complement strand
TACAGGCCATGAAAGAACAGAAAACAAAGAAGCTCATCCTGCAGGCCGCATCTGCAGTCTTCTTCGAAAAAGGCTATGAAGATACGACCGTCCGGGATATCCTGGAGGCCTCCGGTGTATCCACCGGCAGCTTCTATCATTTCTTTTCCTCCAAGGAGGAGCTGTTCGAAGCTGTGGTCAGCGCTTTCCTGGACCGGTACGTACAGGATGCAGAGGCGATCCTCACAGATACGGGCATTCCTGTCCGGCAGAGGATCGACCGTATGACCGGCAGGATCTATACTGCCGCAGGCGGTTATTACGACCGGCTCGGTGCAGACCGTATGCATGCCGGCATCAGCCTTGCCCTGCATGTGCGGACTGTTTCACGCATCACCTCCTGTGTCTGTGCCATGCTCGAAACAGCCATCGCAGACGGGGAGATCGAACCACTGCTGCAGGCGGACGCACATGTTCTCGCCGCCGTGCTGGTCAAAGGGGTCGAAGGCATTATCCATGCGGACCCGCACGCGCTTTCACAGAAGGAAAAACTGCCGGGGATACGGGGGATGATCCTGGATTACATCTCCCTGCTGATAGGCTTCAAAGACTGATTTTAAAAAGGAATGGATACAGACTTGTATTCATTCCTTTTCAGATCCGGCTTTGAAAGGCGTCCAGTCAATGCGGTTATACTGCATGACGTCTTCCGCCTTTTCCATGCCGAGTTTCTCATAGAACGCCATCGCCGCATCATTGGCGACGAGGTATACCGCGATATCCTTTTCGCCCCCGGCGATCCGGAGTGCTTCCTGCATCAGGCGCCTGCCGATGCCTTTTCGTTCGTGATCCCGGTCCACGCCGAGATCCGTGATGAAGAGCCAGTAGGAGAAATCCGTCAGTCCGAACAGCACGCCGACGAGCAGCCCGTCTTCATTCCTTGCGCTGAGGCTGATCTGTACGCTGTCCACCAGCCGTCCGATCCTTTCCGCAAAACGTTCTGCCGGATACTGTGATCCGAGATCGGAACGTTTCAGGAAACCGGTATATTCCTTGGCGCTGATCCTCTCACTGCGGATCGTGACTTTATCATCCATGACTGCCTGCCAGTTTCAGGAACTTTTTATCGTTCATCTGTTCATTCGTTATATACGAACCGTTGTAAAACAGCGCATATGTCGTGACAGGCGTCGGCGCGTTCTGCGCTTCCTCCCTGGTCGTGATATGGACGGTTCTAAATTGGATGCCGCTGTCCCTCGCAGCCTTTTCAACGACCGGCACGTACTTCGCGTTGAACGGGCACTGGTCCGTATAATAGAGCACATACCCGTCTTCATCGATATGCGGATGCTTCGCACAGGCTTTGAAACATGGCTTTTCACTGTCTTTTTCCAGCGGCAGGTACAGCAGCCGGATGCCGTTGTCCGCTTCATCAGAGACTTCGAATCCCTTGTATGCAAGGAATTTCGGATCCGCCAGAAACGGCTTTTTCTTCGCGGAGGAAAGGATGCACAGTCCTTTCTTCCCCCGTGCGCAGCCGTCTTCGATACATGCGCCAAGCAGGTCATTCGAATAGCCGTGTCCCTTGAAAGAGCCGGATACCCAAAGGCAGTCGATATAGATATATCCGTCCGCTTCGATTGGGTTCCATGCATATTCCGCATCAATATATTCGATAAAGCATTTCCCCCGCTCCGTGCCCTTCAGGAATACAAGGCCTTCATCCAGACGGTCACGAAGCCATGCCTTCTTGGATGATACCTGGATATCCTTATTGTTCGAGATCGAACAGCAGATGTGCTCCTTCTCCAGGTTCTCTTTTGTGATGCGTATATATTCCATTACAGTCTCCCTTCTGTCCTTCTGTTTGTCTGAAGATCTTTTCGTATCCTTTCCGGGTATCCAATACCATACCGGTCCCCCTTCTCTCTCAGAACAGTCCCCGGCTTTCCCACCGCAGACTCCATTTCAATGAGAACAGATACAGTCTCTGCGTGCACATCACAGCCAGCAGGCAGCTGTCTTCGGAAAAGGAAAGCTTCTGTACCTTCGTATCCGGCAGTTCGATCTCATGCAGGCATTCCCATTTCCGCACATCCCAGACAGCGACGCCGTTTTTACTGACGGAAGCCAGCAGCCTGCCGTCAGCGCTGAGGGCCATCACATAGGTATGGTGCCAGTCCCTGGTCCTGCTGCTGTCTTTCTGCCAGGTCTCCGTATCCCACAGGTTCATAAACCCGTCATCATAGACGTACAGTCTGTTTTCAGCTGCCGACATGCACGAGGAACCGATGCCGTACCGGGAATACGGATCCTGCACGATCCGCTTCAGCAGTCTGCCGGACGAAGTATCGTACACTTTGATATAACCGTTCATATCCGTCGTGACCAGTTCTGCCCCGTCCCAGCTGAAGAATACATCCAGTACGCCCAAGATGCGGCTGCCTGTGCATTCGTACAGGAAGTCCCCGGTCTGCACATCAAAGAGTCCGAGGAACCCGCTGTGCGTGCAGACAGCCAGATATTTTTCATTCGGTGAGAATGCCGGCAGGACCGCTTTTACCGTATTCCCCTTTTCGAACGGGATGTCCGTGATCTCCTTATACAGGTCATAGGACGCTGTCTCATAGATGAGCACCCTTCCGTTTGTGCCTGCAGCCATATATTTCCCGGAAGCGGAATAACAGAGGCTGCAGTGCGTGATCCTGCTGTCGGAAACAGGCAGGGAATGCAGGACATTCAGGGAACTGTCACGGATCGTGATGCAGTGATCTTTTTCCCCTCCGAGCGGGGATACGGCGATCTCATCCGCAGTACAGCCGGGCCTAAAAGCCATACCCGGTCTGGTGCGCTCACTGATGACGGGGACGGATGCGATCTCATCCGCAGAGATGATCTTCCTTCTGCGGCAGGCCTTTGCGAAGCGTCTCCGTATATCCAGGAACAGGTGTGCATCGTACTGTCTTTCCGCCTGGTTCAGCAAATACAGTGCCTGCGGCATATCATGGCCTTCTTCAACCGCAGCCAGGATCTTCCCGCGGCATGCGGCGATCTGTTCTTCCCGTTCGGTCTCTTCCAGATAGCCTCTTGCACGGCTGACCTCCCACGGTGCAGGGACGGTCTCCAGGGTCAACCGGATGACCTGCAGCGGGTCGCCTGTGAAGATCTTCCGCAGGTCCCGGGAAACAGTGAATCCCCCCGTATCCCCGGGGCAGCGGAACGTGCGCAGGCAGCGCTGTTTTCTGATATCCCACAGCTGCATCGTCTGTTTTGGACCGCCGGCAAGCAGCAGGGAATCCTCCGCGTTATGCCGGATCCGGAAAGACACATTTTTCGATTCCATCGTTTTCACGGCGAGGTCATCTGTCTGCACGAATGAAATGCCCCTGTTTCCGGCGGCGTACAGCATCTTCCCGTCGGCGGAAGCGCACAGGTCATTCGCACTGAGCGCGAACCTTGCGGTCTTCTTCAGGAGTTCACCGCTCTTCTCATCCCATTTGTACAGGAACCATTCACTGTCGGTGCCGTACAGGAATTCCCCGTCCGGACTCAGGCACAGGGACTGGATGCCGTGACGTTCGGCTTCATAGATGCCGTCTGCCGTCCCTTCCGGGATATTCCATCTTTTTATCACGCCGATCTCATTGCCTGTATAACAGTGGACTCCGTCCGGATGAACGCAGAAATCCCTGAGTTTCCGGCTTGTAAACACCGTTTTCGCACGGAGCCTGCCGCTGTCAGGGTCAGTGATGCCGATGGTGTATTCATCTTCCCGGAACTGTTCCGTCTCCAGCAGGAAGAACAGGCTCCTGCCGTCTTCCGTAAGGCACAGCCGCATGCCCGTGCAGTCCTGGCGCAGGGACACGGACCACAGGCATGTCTTTGTATGGAGATCCAGGCATTCCAGATACCGCATGTATCCCGGATCCTTACCGTCTGCTGCAATGCGGTACAGGAGCCTGTCATCTGATGAAAGCACCGTCGTATCCGTACGCGCATGAGCGAAGCCGAGGAGTTCATCAGGCGGACTGTCATCCCCGATCTCTGTTTTGATCTGCACCGTGAGACGGGCAATGAGGTCTGCGGCCTCCCTGCTGGCAGGTCTCAGTTCCCCGAACCTCCGCAAAAGTTCGCTGTCTTCGATCCTGCCGTCCCTCCAGCAGAACAGTCCGTAATTGTAATTCGCATATATATTTCCCGGTTCTTTCTCGAGGGCCTGCTTCCAGAGTTTCTGCGCGGTCTGCGGTCTGCCGAGATCAAAGAAACTCAGTGCCCTGTTGTTCAGCGAATCCGCGGAATCGGAGGCAGCGTCCCTGTCTTTGCGGGGATAAGGCTCCCCGGCGATCTCTTCATAAGCAGACGTGAACACACGGAGGATGTCCGTATAGTCCGCAGTATGCGCAGTCAGGGCAGAAGCCAGCAGTTCCCGCACTGTGTCCGGCATGCGGATACGGCAGGCGCTGAAATATTCCCTGCAGCTTCCCGCTGCCTCTGCACCGATCTCCCACAGGCGTTTTCCGGCAAACATCTCCAGTACCGTCAATG
>JAILQT010000072.1 GCA_024698805.1 Solobacterium sp. | reverse complement strand
GGCGAATCCCCTGGAGCTCGTGAATATACAGATCCCGGAACAATGTGTCTGCAATTACGGTACGGAATGGGAGGAAGATTCGTATTACGAGATCGAAGGGGAGCCTGTCGTCGCAGCGGAAGCCGTCCAGATCTCTGTGGCAGCCCTGGACCTGTTCCCGCTTATGATCGAAGAAGGCAGGGGATTCGAAGCGTCTGACTTCAGTTATTTAGAGGACCGTACGATACCTGTGATCCTCGGGTCCGTTTACCGGGATACATTCAATGTTGGAGATACATTCCAGGGATATTACATTCTGGAGAAGTTTACGTTCAAAGTGATCGGCATCGCCGAAAGCGGCGGTGCATTCTTCAGCAGATCCAGTGCTTCTCCTGTTGCGTATGACACATATATCATCCTGCCGCTGGCAGAGATCACGGAGGATACCCCGTTCAGCCGCAGGGCCCTTTTACAGGAGATCTGCGGGTTCGTCACGGCAGAGAGCGGGCAGGAAGAAGCACTGGCACGGATCCGGGAATACCTGGCAGATGCCGGCCTGTCCGACTGGCAGGATGCCGTCGTGATCAATACCAAAGCACTCAGATAGTTTCGGACAGCATGGGAGTAAATATGAAGAGATACATTGCATTTTTACGGGGTGTCAATATCAGCGGAAAAAACAGGGTCAGTATGCCTGACCTGAAACAGGCAATGCTGGAAGCCGGCTTTTCCGATGTCTCGACGTATCTGAACAGCGGCAATATCGTCTTCAAATCAGAAGAAGGCGATGCAGGAGGGAAGATCAGGCAGGTCATCCGGGACCGGTTTGATCTGGACATACCTGTTTATGTCATCGCTGCAGATGTCCTGCAGGATGTGCTGGCGCATGCGCCGGCATGGTGGAACACCGGTGATAAAGGAAGGTATGATAACCTTGTCTTCATCCTGAGTGAAGACACTCCCGAAGAGATATGCAGTATGATCGGGGAGCCTTCCGAAGGACTGGAACAGGTACAGATATACAGACAGTTCATCTTCTGGACCTTTGACAGGAAGCAGTACGGGAAATGCAGCTGGTGGAAGAAGACTGCTGTGAACGGCATAGCCGAAAGACTGACGATCCGTACAGCCGGTACGGTGATTAAGGTATGTGAAAAGGGCAGATAAGATCTGAAAGGCAGGAAGGAATGATGTTCAGAAACGAATTCGATACAGACACATATACGAAAGAAGTCTGTGCCAACTGTAAACAGACATACATAAAGGGGGATAAGTACTGCCGTTACTGCGGGGCCCCGCTGGGTGACCCGGTATATATACAGGAAGTATTTGCGTGTATCTACGGCCCGGAACCGGTGGAACGGGTACATAATTGCAGCAGATGCGGCTATACATGGACGACGACCCAGATGATCGATGATGAGAGGTATTGTCCCAAATGCGGGGGATACGCTCCCGGAAGGTGTACGGATCCGTCCCGGGAAGAATTCCTGATCAGATAACAAAGCAGCGCAGCTTTCCGAAACAGGGACGGCAGGAGGAATGAAAGATGTCCAGTTTCAGCGAGAAACCGAAAGAAGGAATGAAGGCTGTCTGTGCCAACTGTAAACAGACATACATAAAAGGGGATAAATACTGCCGCTGCTGCGGGGCACCGCTGGGCGACCCGGTCTATATACCGTTAGACTTTGATTGTATATACGGTCCGCTGCCGATGGATTGGATGTATGAATGCAGTAAATGCGGCTATATATGGACAATGGAATGGATGGGGGATATTGCATACTATTGTCCCAAATGCGGTGGATATGTACGCAGAATTCATGTGAGTGACGTGATCATATAACAAAGCAGCGCAGCTGTCCGTAACGGGGACAGCAGGAGGAATGAAAGATGTTCTTATTCAATCGGAAACCGGAAGCAGGAACACTGGCTGTCTGTGCCAACTGCAAGCAGACATACATAAAAGGGGATAAATACTGCCGTTACTGCGGGTCACGCATGGGCAGGCCGGAGTATATACCGCAGAGCTTTTCGTGCATCTACGGACCGCCCCCGACGGAAAGAAAGCATATATGCAGGAACTGCGGTCATACATGGACGACCGTCCTGATGATCGATAAAGAAGAATTCTGTCCGAAATGCGGCGGACGTGCCCCGGCTGAATACGATATGAGGTTTTAGATGGATATCGTTCAGTTCAAGCGCAGCCAGCTGGAGGACGTTGCCAGGCATCGCGACAGACTCCGGGAAGCACCGCGTCTCAGGTGGCTGTTTTTTGAGATCACGGACCGGTGCAACCTGCGGTGCAGGCACTGCGGCAGCAGCTGCACCGCGGAAGGACACGCACTGACTGTTGAAGATGTAAAGAAGACCCTGCAGTCCGTGCAGTCTGTAAGGCCGATGATCTGCCTGACCGGGGGTGAACCCTTGCTGCATCCGCAGTTTTTTGCGATCGCGCAGTGTGTAAAGGACATGGGATTCTCCTGGGGCATGACGACGAATGCGACGCTGATCGATGAAGATACTGCTGTGAAGCTCCGCCAGGCAGGGCTGTCCACAGTTTCCGTCAGCCTTGACGGGCTTCAGGAGGCACACGACCGCCTGCGCAGGCAGAAGGGCGCATGGCAGCGTGCCGTGAACGGGATCAAAGCCCTGCAGAAAGCAGGATACCGTCCGCAGGTGACGACCGTCGTGCATCAGGGAAACTTCGATGAACTTGAGCCCCTGTATGAACGGCTGTGCAGGATGGGGATCACAAGCTGGCGTCCGATCAATGTCGAACCGATCGGCCGTGCATGCGAATCATCGGACCTCCTGTTAAGTCCGCAGCAGCTCACAGACCTGCTGGCGTATATACAGCAGAAGCGTTTTGATCCGGACTGTCCGATGGAAGTCACGTTCGGCTGTTCCCATTATCTCGGCGCGGAAACGGAACGGATGGTCCGTGACCATTACTTCCTGTGCGGGGCAGGGATACTCGTTGCGAGCGTCCGCTGCAGCGGCGACATATGCGCCTGCCTGGATATTGAAAACCGGAAAGACCTGGTGCAGGGCAATATCCGTACGGATGACTTCCTGGATGTATGGCAGAACGGCTTCCGTGCTTTCCGGCGTGACCGCACGGCGGACTGTTCCAGATGTTTGAACTGCTCCGAGCGTTTTCTCTGCGGCGGGGATTCGACACATACATGGGACTTTGAAAAGAAGGAACCGCTGCTCTGTTACCGGGACTTCCGGCTGTGATATCTGCCGAGTGATCAGAAGACGCACAGACAAAGCATTGATATGCTCATGACTGCTGTCATGGGTATTTTCTTTTGGGCATCTCACCTTCGGCGGGACCGCTGGCCGAAGCACGGGAAACGCATCACAAAAGTATAGCAGGGTGTCTGCAGCAGCAGACCCCGGGACAGCAGGCACAGATAATAAGGCTTGCAGAAAACTGCATAACGGTTGTCTTATATACGTCTTTCACATACTGTGAGAGGCTGTTTAATGTTAGATTCAATTACGTCCCAAACCTGTGCATGATTTGATGCACAGTCAGTTTTGATACATTAATCCCTTATAATTCAGATACAATTAAGGGAATATTCCCTTATATGGTTGGATAATCCCTTAAAATATGATATAAAATAAGGGAATCAAGAAGAGGGGGAAAGGAATGCGGGAGTTCAATTACAGGATCATAAAGGAAACCAGGTGGGATTCCGAAATACTTGGGCTGGTCGCGGCAATCTATAAAGAAGCAGGCAAACAGGAACTGTATCTGAAACAGAGACCGGAAGAACTTGAAAAACTTGTTGAGATCGCGAAAGTACAGAGTACGGAGGCATCCAATGCGATCGAAGGGATCGTAACGACCGATACCCGGATCCGGCAGCTGGTTGAGGAGAAAACCACTCCAAAGAATCGCAGCGAACAGGAAATTGCAGGATACAGGGATGTGCTGTCAATTATTCATGACAGCTTTGATGTGATCCCGATCACACAGAATTACATCCTTCAGCTGCATAAGATCCTTTATGCCTATACCGGCAACCCGATCGCCGGCCATACCAAAAACGTACAGAACTATATCCGTGCGTCCTATCCGGACGGTCATACCGAAATACTGTTTACACCGCCTGCCCCGTATGAAACACCTGCTGCACTGGACAGGATCTGCGAAGAATATAACCTTGTGATCGGGAATATGGAACTGGAGCCCCTGATCGCCATTCCGGTATTCATTCATGATTTTCTCTGTATCCATCCGTTCAATGACGGCAATGGACGTATGAGCAGGCTTCTTACTACGCTCCTGCTTTACAGAAGCGGGTTCTATGTAAGCAAGTATATCTCCCTGGAGTCTAAGATCGCGAAAAACAAGGATCTGTATTACGATGCCCTTGGTGCCTCCCAGACCGGCTGGCATGAAGGAAAAGATGATCCCCTCCCGTTCATCAAGTATCTTCTCGGGACGATCCTTGCGGCTTACAGGGATTTTGAAGACAGATTTGCCCTGGTGGAAACAAAGCGGTCTGCCCTAGATACGGTAAGACTGGCTGCACAGAACAGGATCGGCAGCTTTACAAAGCAGGATATACGCGGGCTTTGCCCTTCACTGAGCTTAAGCTCGGTTGAAGGGGCTTTGCGAAAACTTGTGGAATCCGGTGAACTGAGAAGGGAAGGCAGCGGTAAAAATACGCATTATTTCAGGTCAGTATAACGGAAATGCCCGAGCAGGGAATGAAACTGTATTTTCAGAAGGACCATGAACTGTAATGCCGGAATGATACCAGAAACCGGTCAGGACTGTTTTTCGGATCACAGGGAAACCAGAACGGCTTCCGTGCTTTCCGGCTGTGACATCTGTATCCTGCAGGATAAGGGCATCGTTTACCATAGAAGGGATGAATACGAATGAGAACCAGGAAATGTCTGACAGTTACTGCAGCAGTGATCCTGCTGCTGTGTATCGTATTTTTGATCTATACGGGGCAGTACTGCCATGCGGATGAAACGGCGGCTGCCGCACTCCGAACGAATGAGACTGTCCGTGTAGAAGAGACGGGATACGGGTGGTTCTTCGACGGACCTTCGGAAACGGATGCGCTCATCTTCTATCCCGGAGGCAAGGTGGAAGAGACAGCATACGCGCCGCTTCTGCATGACCTTGCCGGACAGGGCATGGATGTATGCCTTGTTAAGATGCCGTTCCGTCTGGCTGTTTTCGGCAAAAACAAAGCAGATCAGGTAATACAGCAGTATGACTACACGCACTGGTATATCGGCGGTCATTCCCTCGGGGGCGTGATGGCCGCAGACTATGCCGCAGGACACAGTTCACAGCTGACGGGTGTCTTTATGCTTGCGGCATATCCTTCAAAACAGCTGGATGAAAACACCCGGGCAGTCCAGATCTATGGATCGGAAGACGGTGTCCTGAATATGGCAAAGCTGGAAGAGGCGGAACGGTTCCTGCCTGCCGGCTCACAGAGATTCATTATTGAGGGCGGAAACCATGCCCAGTTCGGGAATTACGGGAAACAGGACGGAGACGGTGATGCCGCCATCTCTTCTGAGGAACAGCAGAAGAGGACTGTTGAGATCATCCTGCAGAACAGATAGACCGGGTATGACGGAAGGGTGATGCCTGCCGGAGGAGGACAGAAAAATGGGATCCGGATTTATTATCGAGAACGGAAAACTGATCAGGCCTGTCGGGGAGGGAATACCCCATATTGTGATCCCCGATGAGGCGGAGGTCATCGGTGAATATGCCTTCAGCAACCTTCATGACATTGAGAGCGTCATCCTGCATGACCGGGTAAAAAAGATCGGGGACGGGGCGTTTGAGAACTGCCATGGCTTAAGAAAAATCGTGATCCCGAACAGTGAAACAAGGATCGGGAAAAATGCATTTGAAGCCTGCAGGGAACTGAACATCACCTTCGGCAATTATTCAACTGTGCTGGATTACGAAGAATTCAGCAGGCGCACTGAGGAGCGGGTCCCCTATGACCTCAATTACCTGACGGAACAGGGGGAAGCGCTTTTCGGTGCAGGGAACCCCGAAAGAATTGCCGCTTTCAAAAGGGATGTTGCGGAAGGCTCCCGCGAAAGCACGGAGTTCTGCGCTGCATCCATCGTGACGGTGGATAACCTGCGTCCGCACAGGAATGCCGACAGGCTGCAGTGCACGGTGATACACGGCCGTAATGTCATTGTAGACGATACCTGCAGGATCGGGCAGAAACTGGTCTGTTTCCCGCTCGGTGTCGTGATCGACAGGGAATTTGCGGAGGAAAACCATCTTCTGCGCCGCATGGGAAGCGGCGGGACACATATCGAGGGGTACCTCCATCCCAAAAAGAGGGTAGTTGTTCCAGTCTGGATCCGCGGCGAAAGATCCGACGGGCTTGCCCTGCCGGTCGAAGTGCTGCGTAAATATGCAGACATCGAAAGGCTGCGGGACGGTGACCGCTTTTATTCCCTGAACAGTCATGAGATCTGCCGGTTCTATTTCCCTGACAGTATGAAAGTAAGATTCGTATACAGGGATCTGGAAAGATATTATGAAAGCAGTGACCCGCAAGAAACAGTTATCATCCCCTGGGGGATCAGGGAGATCTGCAGTCACGCATTCAGTTACTGCAGGATGGAAAAGGCGGTGCTCCCGGGAAGCCTGCATCGCATCGGCCGGTCGGCGTTCTGCATGTGCGAAAACCTGAAAGAGATCATTATTCCGGACAGTGTGACGGAAATCGAAGACGAAGCGTTTTACGGATGCAGGAGTCTTACGCATATTGTGCTCCCCGGCAGTGTGCGTGCTGTCGGGTATAACGCTTTTAAGGGCTGTCCGGGGATCAAGAATGTACGGCTTAAGAAGAATGCACGTTCCGGGGGCATTTGATGAACGGACCTGGGAAATCTGCCGGGACAGGCAGGATTCGAAATACAGTATTAAGAATCACGATGCACAAAGGGGATAGCAGAAATAACAGATCTGACTGAAAGATATGCAGAAGAAGTGCGGTAAGGAGGACATATCATGAACAGTATCTATCACAGAGTCAGTATAAGGAAATTCCAGGACAGACCCGTTGAAGGGGAGAAGATCAGGAAAGTGCTTCGTGCCGCGATGCAGGCACCTTCCGCAGCGAACCAGCAGCCCTGGGAGTTCTATGTTGTGACCGACAGGGAAAAGATAAGGGAACTCGGTGCGTCTACCCCGTATGCGTCACCTGCAGTCAATGCACCGGTGGTCATCGTCCCGGTATACAGGAAAGACTGCAGGATCCCGGCATACGCGGAGATCGACCTTTCAATAGCTGTAGAGAATATGTGGCTGGAAACAGACGCCCTGGGATTGGGCGGCGTATGGCTCGGGATCGCGCCCATTGAGGACAGGATGACCGCAATCGAACAGCTGCTTGGGATCCCGGACGGATTAAGGGCCTTTGCCTTATTCCCCCTCGGCTATCCGGCAGAAGAACGTCCCCAGCAGGACCGTTTCGATGAATCAAGGATCCACTATATCCGATAAAGGGAGCAGGCAGTACCCGGTCTGCAGGAGAGTAATATGCGTGAACTGATCAATGACCCGTTTTATGAGGAGATAAAGAACTACCCCCGGTGCATCATCGACTACTGCATCATCGAAGACGATACGCCGCATCAGGGTTACCGCTCGCATAAGGACGCTGTCCTTTTTGCGATGCTCAAAGTGATCGAACGGTATATCGCTGAGCAGCTGAGATCGGAGATCCTTTATAGCCGTGAAGTCCGGGATGAACCGTTCCCGTGGAATCTGGATATCGCAAAAGCAAAGGCCCATCCGATCGATCCGGCACAGCTTTTGCATGTGCCGCAGATTCTGCGGACAGACCGTATCGGTCAGAGATTCTATGACTGCGGCTGGCCCGATCCTCTGAAAGGGGAGCAGATCCCGTACTGGTATGCCTTCTGGGAGACACCGCATACATCAGGCTACGGGCCGGATGAATTCCGAAAGGTCAACTCTGTTTTATTCCCGGAAGGAACGGATGAACTTGAAGTATATGAGTGGACGACGGACTGGTCGAATTATTTTGAGGCAGGCCGTGAATGGTGGGGCACTGCATGCTGGAGCGTATATGACAGGCGCATGAACCGATATGTCGTTATCATGGCGGATACAACAGACTAAGAGACAGGCATTAACGGAGGATGCGGATCCCGGCGGAACAGCATTCAGCTTTTCAAAGCCCCTTGACTGCACCCCTGGGGGTCAGCTTATGGTTTAAGCGGAGGTGATGTTAATGTTTATCCAGGAAGCCGCTAAACGGACAGGGACAACGAAGAAAGCGATCGAATACTATTGTCTGAAAGGCTTGTTGAACCCGCAGCCAGCAGAGAACGGATACAGGGATTTCACGGAGGAAGATATTATCCGTCTGAAAAAGATCTCCCTTTTGAGGACACTGGGAGTGCCGGTCGAAGAGATCCGGGAACTACTCAATGGGAATGACACTGCTGTTTTTCAGAAGATCATTGCAGAGCAGGAAACTTTGCTTCAGAGAAGAAAAGAACAGAATGAACTTCTGAAGGAACTTGCCGCGTCCCTGGACTGGAATGCGGTGCAGCGCAAAGCAGCAGCCGCCGAGAGCAGGCAGTCTGTCACAGAGAGACTGGTAAGGGCTTTTCCGGGGTTCTGGGGGAAGTACCTGTCACTTCATTTCGGCCGGTTCCTGCAGGACCCTGTCCGGACAGAAGAACAGGGGAATGCCCTGCATGATGTCTGTGAATATCTCGACAGTGTCAAATTTGAGATCCCGGTAGACCTTGAAAACGAACTCGATGAAATGGACAGCGATACCGGCCGTATGGTGCAGCACAAAGCAGACGAAGCGCTGGCGGAAGCTGTGAATGATCCGGAAGGCTGGCTGAAAAACAACAAAGAGATCATTGACCGGTATCTCGAATTTCAGAAAACGGATGAGTACCGCAGCGCACCGGTCTTTAGACTGCTGGAATTATTAAGAACATTCAATCAGGACAGCGGATACAACACTGTCTTCATACCGGCAATGAGGAGACTCAGCCCTGCCTATGATGCGTACATGAACAGGCTTCAGGAAGCCGATCAGGCCTTTTCGCGTCAATACCTGCAGTGAGCAGATACGGATCTGCTATTTACAGAACGGCCGGAACAGACGGATATATGGAAACGGACATCTGTTTTGCGCTGTGTGAATACATTACGGCAGCATATCCCGGTTTGTCCTGATCGCCGGTATCTGGTAGAATAGTACTGCATCGGAGGACAGTGTGCCGCAGCACGGGGGATCGCAGATCAGAAGATCTGCAGGCCGCCTGTCAGATAAGATGTCGGGTGAGCCCGGTAAGATGTTTTTGCATCGCCGGGTTTTATTTATCCGGCAGACAGGAGGTAATATGAGCAAAACACAGG
>JAILQT010000065.1 GCA_024698805.1 Solobacterium sp. | reverse complement strand
AACAACGCCTACGGCATCAGTATCTACTTCCCGTACAGGAATACAAGGTATGTCAACAACCTGCTGAAGATCTACAACAATATCGACTTCAACGACGAATATGCAAACGCCGTCAAGTCGTTTGCGACGCTGCAGGGCTCCGGCCAGGTCTATACGAACTCCACTTCCAACTCGCTGTTCGATATCCTCGGCGGCGGCTCGCCCTCCAACGGCAGCACGATTGACGTGGGAGATATCCTCGGCCTTCTCAGCGGCGGCGGTCAGCAGCAGTCGGGCGGACTGGATCTGTCCTCCCTGCTGGGCGGTTCCGGCGGCGTTGACAGCGGCGCGCTGGACCTGTTCTCCGCATTCCTCGGCAGGAGCCATATCGACAGTGCCGACCTCGTCCTGACAGAAAAGGACGGAAAGCAGGTGCTTTCCCTCGATGCAGGCGACTGGGCAATGGTACAGACCGTCAAACTGAACGTATGGGTCGATGACGGCACCGGCTATATCGACATGGGCCTTGACAACATCTTTGAATTTGACGAAGACGGCGACCTGGTCATGGCCTATGACGGCAAGTGGCTCGCAGTCAACGACCGGCCTGTCTCCTACTACATGCTCAGCGATGAATACAACGACGATGACAACTGGGTCACCCAGGGTTATATCCCTGCACTGCTGAACGGTGATGAAGTACACCTGCTCGTTGAATTCAGCGCACAGGAGCCGGGCGGGAAGATCCTCGGTGCGGAAATGGTCTACGAAGGCGGCATGGACGGTAAGCTGATCCCGATCCAGGACGGTGATGTGATCGACTTCATCTGTGACTACTATGACTATGAAGGGAATTTCCAGAACAGGTATCCGCTCGGTGATGAGCCCCTGACAGTCGACGGCGAACTTGTCGTCAGCGATATCACGCTTGACAATGACAGGATGCTCTACGGCTACTGCCTCAGCGACATCTATAATTCCGACCGCTGGACACCGATGCTTGAATACTGAAGATGAAAAGCTGTCCCGCATAAGCGGGGCAGTTTTTGAAAAGGATACCCGGCTGCCGGGACAGGCAGTGTCTTCTTCACAACAGGATAAAGAAAGGAAATGATATGAAACTCGGTATTATCGGAAACGGCATGATCGTGCAGACAGCACTCCGTTCACTGGAAGGTTCGGATATTCCTGTCAAAGCACTGTGGTGCAGGAACGCCGCAAAAGGGCAGCCCCTGTGCGGTCAGTATTCCATTGAAAAACTGTATACGGACTTCGATGGTTTTCTCGAAGATGATTCCTTCGATACGGTCTATGTCGGCCTGATCAACAGCCTGCATTACGAATACGCGAAGAAAGCACTGCTCGCCGGGAAAAATGTGATCTGCGAAAAACCGCTGACTTCAACATATGAAGAAGCGGAGGAGCTGGTCCGCATCGCCGAAGGGAAAAAACTGTATCTCTTTGAAGCGATCATGTCGAGGTACAGCCGCAATTATGAATGCCTGCCGGAAGCCGTTAAGCAGACCGGTGAGATGAAGGTCATCCTGTGCAACTATTCGCAGTATTCGCGCAGATATGACGATTATGCCGCGGGCAAAGTGCTGCCGGCATTCGACCCGGCGCTTTCCGGCGGGGCGCTGTATGACATCAATGTGTACAACGTGCACTTTGTGACCGGTCTTTTCGGCAGACCGCAGAAGGTCGTCTACGAAGCCAACAAAGGCTTCAACGGCATCGATACGTCCGGCGTCCTGGTCCTGGATTACGGCACGTTCAAGGCCGTATGCACAGGCGCGAAGGACTGCTCGTCCGTAAACGGCATCATCCTGGAAGGCACGAAAGGCTGGATCCGCATGGACAGCAGGCCGGGCATGATCCGCAGCCTGACGCTGCATACGCCGGAAGGGGAAACGGTACTGGACGTATGTGAAGAGCCGGACCCTATGCGTACGGAATTTGAAAAGATCGCTTCTGTGCTGCAGAATGCAGATTATGAAAAGATGCGCGCCTGGCTGGAACAGTCGCTCATCACGATGGAAGTGCTCACCGAAGCACGCAAATATGCGGGGATCCGATTCCCTGCGGATGCATAGGAAAACGCCGGGGCTCCCCGGCGTTATTTCATAAACTGGTCGATGGCTCTGTTCATCTTTTCGATCGCTTCTTCGTCGCCTTCCGCAGCGGCTTCGACGATGCAGTGTTCGATATGTTCCTTCAGGATGCTTTTCCCGATGGAATTCAGTTCACCCTTGACGGCGGCCAGCTGGATCAGGACATCGGAACAGTCCGCGGAACTGTCCACCATGTTTTTGACAGCGTTCAGATGACCGATCGAACGCGCGATCCGGTTGGATATCTTCCGGATATTCTCGGGATCATGCGTATGAGAGTGGTTATGATGATGCCCGTCATATGTATGGGTGTGGTTTTCCGTCATGGTCTTCCTCCTGCGCATTATATTAGCAGATAAAGCGCACCGGTTGTCAAACAGAACGCTTTGTGTCATGATAGACCTGCGTTTTGAAAAATGCACCTCCTGTTTCAGAAGAAACAGAGCTGTCAGAAGACAGACAGAACGGAGGGATTATGAGAAAAACAAGAAGTATCGTCCTGACGGGACTGATGATCGCGATCGGTATCGTGATCGTTACCGTACTGAAGAATTTCGGCGGCCAGCCGATCCTTCGCCTGTTCTCGCCGATGCATTTCCCGGTCATCGTTGCCGGACTTGCGATCGGACCTCTCGAAGGGCTGATCTGCGGTGTCGCGACGCCTGCACTGTCGTATATGATCAACCAGCTTCCGCCGAACGGCCCGTGGGCGATGATGGTCGAGCTTGGCGTATACGGACTCGTATGCGGTCTGTGCATGCAGTATCTGAAGAACATGGAAGGCATGAAGAAGATCTATATCTCCCTGATCATCTCGATGATCCTCGGAAGGATCGCCGGAGGCCTGGTGACAGGCTTCATCCTGAATGCCGGTGAATATTCGATGTCCGCATGGATCAGCGCCTATTTCATCGGGACAGCGCCTGCGATCGCAGCAGACCTGATCCTTGTGCCGATCGTTGTCAGGGCCCTGCAGAACGCCGGACTTGCGAAAAAGTAAACAAAACCGCGGAGGTCATTTCCGCGGTTTGTTTTCGTTCGTATAGTAGACGGTGCTGCCGGGTGCGACGGAGGAAAGGATCCAGACGTTGCCGCCGATGACGGAGTTGTCGCCGATATGCGTATCGCCGCCGAGGATCGTCGCATTGGCATAGACGATGACATGGTTTCCGATATCGGGATGGCGCTTGCCGCCCTTGACCGGGTTGCCGTTCTCATCGTTCTCGAAGCTCTTCGCGCCGATCGTGACGCCCTGGTACAGCTTGACATGATGACCGAGCACGGCCGTCTCGCCGATGACGATGCCGGTGCCGTGGTCGATACAGAAATACTCGCCGATCGTTGCGCCGGGGTTGATATCGATCCCGGTCTTTTCATGCGCGTATTCGGTCATGATGCGGGGGATATAGGGGATCTTCAGATCATACAGTTCATGGGCGATGCGGTAGATGCAGATCGTGTAGAACCCGGGATAGCAGAGGATGACCTCCGCTTTTGATTTGGCAGCCGGGTCGCCGTCGTAGATCGCCTGGATATCCGTATTCAGGAGGTCCAGGATCTTCGGCAGTCTTTCGATGAACCTGTCTGTCAGCTCGTCCGCCTGCAGGGGAGGCTGGCCGCTGCAGCACAGCGCGGAGAAGATCTGTGCGTTCATCTCCGTGTACAGGTGCTCCAGCGCTTCTTCGTCGGTCAGCTCCCGGAATTTGTAGTAACCGGGGAAGAGGACGACCTGGATCTCCTTGATCAGGGATACGATCTTCCTCCTGTCTGCGATCCGCAGCGGGGCGCCGAGATTGGAATAGCGTGTCTCACGGATCCGGTGCAGTACTTCCTTATGCATATCTTTCATATCAGTCTCCGAACATCGGTGTCGACAGGTACCTGTCGCCGGAATCAGGCAGGATCACGACGATCGTCTTTCCTTCGTATTCTTCCTTCTGTGCCAGTGTGAGGGCAGCGTATAACGCAGCGCCTGCGGATATGCCGCAGATGATGCCTTCTTTCCTGCCGAGCTCGGCACCTGTGCGCAGCGCTTCTTCATCTTTAACGCGGATCACGGTATCGATGACGGATGTATCCAGTACGTCGGGGATGAAACCTGCGCCGATGCCCTGCAGGCCGTGCGGACCTCCTTTTTCACCGGAGAGTACGGCAGACGTATCCGGTTCGACGGCGACGATCTCAACGGAGGGCTTCTTCTCTTTCAGATACTGTCCCGTACCGGTGATCGTGCCGCCTGTCCCGACGCCTGCGACCAGTACGTTCACTTCTCCGTCCGTCTGTTCCATGATCTCGGGCCCTGTCGTTTTATAATGCGCAAGACTGTTTGCGGGATTGACGAACTGGCCGGCAATGATCGAACCTTCGATCTGCCTGTTCAGCTCTTCCGCTTTCGCGATCGCACCGGCCATGCCTTTCGTGCCGTCGGTCAGGACCGCCTCTGCGCCGTATGCCTGCATCATTTTTATTCTTTCCGCAGACATCGTATCCGGCATGACGATGATCACGCGGTATCCCCTTGCGGCACCGATGGCTGCGAGTCCGATGCCGGTGTTCCCGGACGTCGGTTCAATGATCACAGAGCCTTTTTTCAGAAGGCCTTTTTCCTCGGCATCGTCGATCATGGAGAGCGCGGCGCGGTCCTTGATCGAACCGGTCGGGTTCAGGAATTCGACTTTTGCGAGAAGCCTGGCTTTCAGCCCGTATGTTTCTTCAAAATGTGTGAGCTCCAGCATCGGCGTATTGCCGATCATCTGTTCCATTGAAGTAAAGATCCTGGTCATAGTAAATCTCCTGTTTATGAAAATACGGATTCTAAAGAATATTATACAGAAACCGAAGTCATGAGTGTCAAGGAATATGTACCGCCTCTGCTATAATGAAGGGGATGGAAAGAAACAGGGTATATGCGGCGATCGACCTGAAATCCTTCTACGCATCTGTAGAATGCCAGGAGAGGGGTCTTGATCCCCTGCGTGTCAATCTTGTGGTAGCGGATGAGAGCCGGACAGACAAAACGATCTGTCTGGCTGTTTCGCCTTCCCTGAAGAAGTACGGCATATCCGGCAGGGCAAGGCTCTATGAGGTCCGGGAAGAACTGAAGAAGATCAACCGTGCCAGGAGGGAGAAGATCCGCTGGGCACCGTTCAAAGGCGTATCCGCAGACGAGAGGGAACTGGAAAAGGATCCGTACCTGGAGCTCGGCATGCATATCGCTGTGCCGCGGATGGCATATTATATGGAATACAGTACGAAGATCTACCGGATCTATCTGAAATATGTTGCGGAAGAAGATATCCATGTCTATTCCATCGATGAGGTGTTCATCGATCTGACCGCATACCTGAATTACTATCATATGAGCGCGCATGACCTGGTGCGGACGATGATCCGCGACGTCCTGCATACGACAGGCATTACGGCGACAGCCGGCATCGGCACGAACCTGTTCCTCGCCAAAGTCGCCATGGACATCGTCGCCAAGCATCTGCCCGCAGATCAGGACGGCGTCCGCATCGCAGAGCTGGATGAGATGTCCTACCGCAGGCAGCTGTGGACGCATACCCCGATCCGTGACTTCTGGAGGGTCGGAAGGGGCTATGCGGACAAACTGAAAAAAGAAGGCCTGTTCACGATGGGGGATATCGCGAGAAGGTCGGTCGAAGACGAAGAGAGCCTGTATAAACTGTTCGGCGTGAACGCGGAACTTCTGATCGATCATGCATGGGGATATGAACCGTGCCGCATCAGCGATATCAAGGCATATAAGCCTTCTTCCAGCAGTATCGGCACGTCCCAGGTGCTGATGGAACCGTACTCCTATGAAAAGACAAAGATCATCATCCGCGAGATGACGGAGAACCTGGTGATGGACCTTGTTGCGAAAGACCTCGTCACCGACCACATATTCCTGCATATCGGCTACGATACGGCCAACCTGCAGGACGAAGGCTTTGAAGGCGAAGTCACGACCGACTGGTACGGCCGGAAGATCCCCAAAGGCTGGCACGGTGCCAGGCGTTTTGAAAGACCGACAGCCTCGGTACGGCTGATCACGAAAGCCATGCTGGAGATCTTCGAGGAGAAGGGCGATCCGTCATTGTCAGTCAGACGCGTCACGGTGACCGCGATGCATGTCATCAGCAGGAAGGAAGCGCAGGAACAGGTCAGTTATTCCCAGCTGGACCTGTTCAGCACGCCGCAGAATATCGAGGAAAGCATCAAAGAGGAAGAGAAGGAACTGGAGAAGGACATCAAGGTGCAGGAGGCACTGCTGAAGATCCGTGAGAGGTACGGCAAGAATTCGATCGTCAAAGGTACTGCCACACGCGAAGGCTCGACGCAGAAGGAGCGCAACAAACAGATCGGGGGGCATAAGGCATGAAAGGACCCTATGACGATATCATCAATATGGAACACCATACATCTTCCGTGCATAAGCGCATGTCCATGACGGAGAGGGCGGCGCAGTTCTCACCGTTTGCGGCGCTGACGGGGTACGGCGACCAGGTGAAAGAGGCAGCCAGGCTGACGCAGCAGCGGATCATCCTCAGCGAGGAGCAGGAGGAAGAACTGGACAGGGCGTTCCGTGAGATCAGCGCAAGGATATCCGAAATGCCGGAAGTCTCTGTAAAATGGTTCGAAGAGGATGCGAGGAAGGAAGGTGGCGCATTCCGCCAAAAGACAGGCCGCATCTGCCGCGCCGACCTGTACCGGAGGGTGCTGGTCTTCGCGGACGGTACGGAAACGAACATGGACGATATCGCGGAACTGACCCTGACGGAAGGCTGAAAAACAGCATTCTGAAAAGAGAAAGCCCTTACACGAAAGCGAACCCGGAAAACCCCTGAAAACATGCGTGAGAGTCTTATGAGACTTCGTGAAAACTGCTTTACTTTTCCTTGGTTTTTTACTACCATATGTACGTTCAGAGCGGAACGGTTCTGAAAGGAGGAACGATGGCAGAAGTCTTTACGTATCACATCAGAAGAGGTTCCGTTTTCTCCGATACCTGTTTTCTGCAGAAAAACCGTTTTTCTGCAGGCAAAGAACTGGTTTTGAATATCTGACCTGTGGCATTACCATGGGTTTTTTTGTTGGAAGGAGCGTATATGAAAAAAGTTGCAGTCATTATGGGCAGCGACAGCGATCTGCCTGTCATGTCCAAAGCATTCGACGTACTCAGGAAATTCGATATACCCTTTGAGGCGCATGTCTACTCCGCACACCGCACGCCCGAGCAGGCGGCTTCCTTCGCGGAGAATGCCAGGGAGAACGGCTTCGGCGCGATCATCGCAGGCGCAGGCATGGCAGCAGCGCTGGCAGGCGTCCTCGCCGGACATACACTGGTGCCGGTCATCGGCGTGCCCCTGAAATCGGCAGTGCTTGAAGGCACGGATGCGCTGCTCTCGACCGTCATGATGCCCAGCGGCATCCCCGTCGCATGCGTTGCGATCGACGGCGCAAAGAATGCGGCTTATCTCGCCGCGCAGATCATCGCGCAGACCGACGATGAACTGTATGAAAAGATCAGAGCGGAAAGAAACGAAGCGAAACAGGCAGTGCTGAAAAAAGACGCGGCGCTGCAGGAATCCCTGAAATAAGAGGTGAGAGATGGAAAAGAGTTATTCACAGAGCTACAAGGAAGCCGGTGTTGACGTAACTGCCGGCTACAAGGCTGTCGAACTGATGAAATCGCATGTGGCACGCACGGCCACAAAGGGCGTCATGGACAGCATCGGCGGCTTCGGCGGACTGTTCCGTCCGGATCTTGCGGGCATAAAAGACCCGGTCCTTGTCTCCGGTACGGACGGCGTCGGCACCAAGCTGAAGCTCGCATTCCTGATGGACAGGCATGACACCGTCGGCATCGACTGTGTCGCGATGTGCGTCAACGATATCGTCTGCGTCGGTGCGCAGCCGATGTTCTTCCTCGATTACATCGCCTGCGGGAAGAACTACCCGGAAAAGATCGCCCAGATCGTCAAGGGCGTGGCCGACGGCTGCGTCGGTTCGGAAACAGCCCTGATCGGCGGTGAGACTGCCGAGATGCCGGGCTTCTATCCGGTGGACGAATATGACCTCGCCGGCTTTGCGGTAGGCATCGCCGACAGGGAAAAGATGATCGACAGTAAAAACGTCCGTGAAGGCGACGTCATCATCGGCCTCGCTTCGAGCGGCGTCCACTCCAACGGCTTCTCCCTCGTCCGCAAGATCTTCGATATCGATAACAGGGAAGTGCTCGATACCTATTACGAGAGTCTCGGCAGGACGCTCGGCGAGACACTGCTGGAACCGACGCGCCTGTATGTGAAGCCGGTCATGGGACTTCTCAAAGAAGTAAACATCCACGGCTGCGCGCATATCACCGGCGGCGGTTTCTATGAGAATATGCCCCGCGCCTTCGGCAAGGAACTGAACGCCGTCGTGCACAAAGGCACATGGCCTGTCCTGCCGGTCTTTGACCTGATCAGGGAAAAGGGGAATATCCCGGAGCGGGATATGTACAATACGTTCAACATGGGCGTCGGCATGATGCTGTTCGTCGGGCGTGAAGATGCGGAAAGAGCAGTACAGATCCTTAACGAAAGCGGCTGCCCTGCATATGTGATCGGGGAAGTCACCGCAGGCGACCATTCCGTGATCATCGAGGAGAACTGATATGGTGAATATCGCAGTCCTCGTATCCGGGGGCGGGACGAACCTGCAGGCGCTGATCGACAGCGAAAGAAGCGGGAAGATCACCGCGGGAAAGATCACGCTCGTGGTCGCTTCCAACGAAAACGCATATGCGCTCGAAAGGGCGAAGAAAGCAGGCATCGAAACAGCCGTGATCCGCAGGAAAGACTATGCGGACCAGGACGCATGCGACAGAGCGCTCGTTTCCTGCCTGAAAGAAAAGGATATCGACATGGTCATCCTGGCCGGCTACCTGACGATCCTCGGTGAAACGATGATCGCTGCCTACCGGGACAGGATCATCAATATCCATCCGTCGCTGATCCCGTCGTTCTGCGGCAAGGGCTTCTACGGCCTCAGGGTCCACGAAGCAGCCCTGGAAAGAGGCGTGAAGGTCACCGGCGCGACCGTACACCTTGTCAATGAGATCCCCGACGGCGGCAGGATCCTGCTGCAGAAGGCAGTGGAGGTCAGAGAAGGGGATACACCGGAAATACTGCAGAGAAGAGTCATGGAGGAAGCGGAATGGATCCTGCTTCCCAAAGCTGCACAGATGCTGGCGGAAAGCCTGGAGGAGGAATGATGAAAGCAGTCAACTTATACGATTATCTCAAAAACAACGAATATCCCGGCAGGGGCATCGCCATCTGCAGGACACCCTGCGGAAAGAAGCTCAGGATCGGTTACTTCATCATGGGCAGGAGCGAGAACAGCCGCAACCGCGTCTTTGTCGAAGAAGGCGCAGGCATCCGCACGGAAGCATTCGATCCCTCAAAGATGGTCGATCCTTCCCTGATCATCTACGCGCCTGTCCGTGTTCTCGGCGATACGACGATCGTCACGAACGGCGACCAGACCGATACGATCTATGATTATCTGGCAGAAGGAAAAACATTCGAAGATGCGTTGCGCACGCGCACATTCGAACCGGACGGCCCCAACTGGACGCCGCGCATCAGCGCGATCGTCAAAGGCGCAGGTTACAGGATGTCCATCCTCAAGAGCGCGGACGGCGATCCTGCAGGCGCCCACAGACAGTTCTTTGATTATGATGAGGAGCTCCCCGGCTGCGGACATATCATCCACACATACCGTGAGAACGGCAGCCCGATCCCTTCGTTCGAAGGCGAACCGGTACTGTTTGAGACCGTAAAGGAATCCTTCGATGATTTCTCCGACCATCTGTGGGAAGCACTCAACAATAACAACAAGGTGTCCCTGTTCACACGTTCCATCAATATCGAAACAGGCGAGACAGAGACAAGGATCTATAACAGGAATAAATAAGAAGGAGGAGTTATGGCTAAGGAACTGGAATTAAAATACGGATGCAACCCCAATCAGAAACCGTCACGCATCTTCATGGAAGAGGGCGAACTGCCCGTTACCGTACTGAACGGACGTCCGGGTTATATCAACTTTCTTGATGCGCTGAACAGCTGGCAGCTTGTAAAGGAACTGAAGGAAGCGACAGGCCTGCCTTCCGCAGCGAGCTTCAAGCATGTATCCCCTGCCGGCGCAGGCGTAGGACTGCCTCTTTCCGAAACAGAAAGAAAGATCTACTTCACACCGGACGGCGAGCTTTCCGCCCTGGCATGCGCATACGCAAGGGCGCGCGGCGCGGACAGGATGAGCTCCTACGGCGACTTCGCTGCCCTTTCCGACATCTGCGATGCGGATACAGCGAACCTGATCAGAAGGGAAGTCTCCGACGGCGTCATCGCCCCGGGTTATACCGAGGAAGCCCTCGCGATCCTGAAGTCCAAGAGGAACGGCAATTACAATGTCATCCAGATCGACCCGGAATATGTACCGGACCCGATTGAGAGAAAACAGGTATTCGGCGTTACGTTCGAACAGGGCAGGAATGAGATAAAGATCGATGATTCCCTCTTCACGAACATCGTTACAGCGAACAAAGAGCTTCCCGAAGAAGCCCTCCGCGATCTGAAGATCGCCCTGATCACACTGAAATACACACAGTCCAATTCCGTCGCTTATGCGAAGAACGGCCAGGTCATCGGCGTCGGCGCCGGCCAGCAGTCCAGGGTGCACTGCACGAGGCTTGCAGGCTCCAAGGCGGACAACTGGTGGCTGAGACAGTGCCCGAAAGTACTGGACCTCCCGTTCCGCAAGGATATCCGCAGGGCGGACAGGGATAATACGATCGACGTCTATATCGGCGAGGAATATGACGACGTGCTC
Organism: Solobacterium sp.; assembly: GCA_024698805.1. Taxonomy (GTDB): domain Bacteria; phylum Bacillota_I; class Bacilli_A; order Erysipelotrichales; family Erysipelotrichaceae; genus Bulleidia. The sequence continues at coordinate 20,330 of JAILQT010000065.1, read as the reverse complement.
AGGGACGGCATGTGGGAGAAGTTCTTCGAGACAAAGCCCGAAGTATTCACAGCTGAAGAAAAGAAGGCATGGCTGAAGGAGAACAAGGGCGTCTCCCTCGGCTCCGATGCATTCTTCCCGTTCGGCGACAATATCGAAAGAGCCTACAAGAGCGGCGTATCCTATATCGCGCAGCCCGGCGGCTCCATCCGCGACGACAATGTCATCGAGACATGCGACAGATACAATATGACGATGGTGTTCAACGGCGTCCGCCTGTTCCACCACTGATGAGGTAAGGATGAAGGTACTGGTAGTCGGCTCCGGCGGCCGCGAACATGCGGTCATCAAGAGCCTGAAAAAGAGCAGTGAGATCACAGAGATCCTCTGTGCCCCCGGCAACGGCGGCATCTCCAGGGACGCAAGATGCGTGAATGTCAAAGCGACAGACCTGCAGGGAATGAAAGAACTCGCCCTTGCGGAGAAAGTCGATTTCTGCGTCGTCACGCCGGACGATCCCCTGGCACTGGGCATGGTCGACACACTGGAAGCGGCAGGCATCCCCTGTTTCGGTCCGAAGAAGAACGCGGCTGTCATCGAGGCATCCAAGGCGTTCTCCAAGGAACTGATGAAGAAATACCGTATCCCCACGGCCGCATATGAGATCTTCAGCGACGCCGAACAGGCAATGAACTATATCCGGGAACAGAACAGCTATCCCGCCGTCATCAAGGCGGACGGCCTGGCGCTCGGCAAGGGCGTCCTGATCGCCGAAGACGAGATCGCAGCACAGGAAGCCGTTAAGGAACTGATGATCGACAAGGCTTTCGGTGATTCCGGGAGCAGGGTCGTCATCGAGGAATTCATGACGGGTCCCGAAGTCAGCGTCCTGGCATTCACGGACGGCGAGACGGTGAAGCCGATGGTCTCCTCCATGGACCACAAGCGCGCCAACGACAATGACGAAGGCCTCAATACCGGCGGAATGGGAACGATCGCACCGTCCCCTTACTATACAAAAGAGATCGCGGATATCTGCATGAAGGAGATCTTCGTGCCGACCGTCAATGCGCTGAAGGCGGAAGGAAGACCCTTTAAGGGCTGCCTGTATTTCGGCCTGATGTTAACGCCGAACGGACCCAGGGTCGTCGAATACAACTGCCGTTTCGGCGATCCCGAGACACAGGTCGTACTGCCGCTGCTGAAGACGGACCTCTTCACGATCATGAAGGCAGTCCGCGACGGCACGCTCAAAGAAGTGGATATCGAATGGAGCGATGAAGCAGCCGCATGCGTTATCGAAGCCAGCGGCGGTTACCCGCTCTCCTATACGAAGGGCTACCCGATCGAAGGCCTGGATGAAGACGGACAGTGCGAAGGCGTTACCGTATTCCATGCCGGCACAAAGTATGAGGACGGCGTCTATTATACGAACGGCGGCCGCGTGCTCGGCCTCACGGGAACGGGGAAAGACCTGAAGGAAGCACTGGCAAAAGCATATGATGCCATATCCAGGGTAAGCTTCAAAGATATGCATTACCGTACGGATATCGGTAAAAAGTGAAAGGAATAAAATGACAGTTTATCGTTGTTTTGTGGAAAAGAGACCCGCATATGCGACCGAGGCTGCAGGCGTCCTGAACGATCTCAGGACCGTCCTGCGCACGGAAGGCGCACAGCGCGTCAGGATCCTGAACCGCTACGATCTGGAGAATATCAGCGAAGAGGTATACAGGGCTTCGCTGCACACGATCCTTTCCGAGCCGCAGGTCGATCACCTCTATGAAGAGGAAGCACCCGCACCGGAAGAGGATGAATGGGTCCTTGCGGTGGAATACCTCCCCGGCCAGTTTGACCAGAGGGCGGATTCCTGCGCCCAGTGCATCCAGCTCGCTGCCGGCGGTGAAAGATGCGACGTCCGAAGCGCGAGGGTCTACTACATCAAGGGGAAACTCACAGACGAAGACAAACGGAAGATCAGGGAAACACTGATCAACCCCGTCGAAGCCAGGGAAGCAGCGCTCGCAAAGCCTGCAACGATCCTCATGACCTATCCGAAGCCGGATATGCCGATGATCATGGACGGCTTCCGTGAACTTGACCGGGCAGGCAGGAGCGCATTGCGGAAAGAGCTCGGCCTCGCGATGGACGAGGCGGACCTCGAGTTCCTGCAGGCTTATTTCCGGGATACGGAAAAACGTGATCCTTCGATCACGGAAGTCCGTGTCATCGATACATACTGGTCCGACCACTGCCGTCATACGACATTCAACACGATCCTGGAGAATATCGAGATCGAACCGGAATACATCCGCAATGAATTCGGCAGGTATCTTGCGTTAAGGGATACCGTCTATGCAGGGAAGCAGGCAAAGCCCGTATCCCTGTGGGATCTCGCAACGATCGGCGCCAAAGCCCTGAAACAGAAGGGGCTGCTGAAGGACATGGATGAATCCGAAGAGATCAATGCATGTTCTGTAAAGGTGAAGGTCGACGTCGACGGCGTGATGCAGGACTGGCTGCTGATGTTCAAGAACGAGACGCACAACCATCCGACGGAGATCGAGCCGTTCGGCGGCGCAGCGACATGCCTCGGCGGCGCGATCCGCGACCCGCTCTCCGGCAGGAGCTATGTCTATCAGGCCATGCGCCTGACCGGTGCGGCAGACCCGCTGACACCGATCGAGAAGACGATGAAGGGCAAGCTGCCCCAACGCAAGATCGTTACGACAGCCGCTGCAGGCTACAGCTCCTACGGCAACCAGATCGGCCTTGCGACCGGAAACGTCCATGAACTGTACCATCCCGGCTATGCGGCCAAGAGGATGGAGGTCGGTGCCGTGCTCGGCGCAGCGCCGGCAGGGAATGTCGTGCGTGAAAGACCTGAGCCCGGGGATGTCGTGATCCTGCTGGGCGGCAGGACCGGCAGGGACGGATGCGGCGGCGCAACAGGCTCCTCCAAGTCCCATACGGTCGAATCACTCGAAACATGCGGTGCGGAAGTCCAGAAGGGCAACGCGCCGGAAGAAAGGAAACTGCAGAGGCTCTTCCGCAATCCCGAAGCGTCGCGTCTGATCCGCAGATGCAATGACTTCGGCGCCGGCGGCGTGTCTGTCGCGATCGGCGAGCTCGCGGACGGCCTGCATATCGACCTGAACAAAGTGCCCAAGAAGTACGAAGGCCTTGACGGCACCGAACTGGCGATCTCCGAATCCCAGGAGAGGATGGCCGTCGTTACCGCAGCGAAGGATGCCGCAGCGTTCATGAAGCTGGCGGACGAAGAGAACCTTGAGTCCACGATCGTTGCGGAAGTCACAGAAGAAAAGAGACTCGTCATGGAACTCGACGGCGTCAAAGTCGTCGATATCTCCAGGGAGTTCCTCGATACCAACGGTGCGAAGCGCTTCGCAGACGCGAAGATCGCAAGCCCGGTATGGAACGATGAAAAGAGCACGCTTTCCGTTAAGGAAAGGATGGAAGCCCTCGTTTGTGACCTGAACGTCTGCTCGCTGAAAGGCCTCAGCGAACGCTTTGACTCCACGATCGGCGCCAATACCGTACTGATGCCCTTCGGCGGCAAAAGACAGCTGACGCCTTCCCAGGCAATGGCGTGCAAGCTGCCGGTGCTGAACGGCGAGACCGACACATGCTCGATCATGGCATGGGGCTATGACCCGTATGTCTCTTCCGTTTCCCCGTACAACGGCTCGCAGGAAGCAGTCATCACGGCAGTCGCGAAAGTCATCGCCGCAGGCGGTGATCATAAACACTGCTGGATGTCCTTCCAGGAATTTTTCGGCCATACGTCCACGGACCCGCTCCGCTGGGGATCCCCGATGTCCGCGCTCCTCGGCGCCCTGAAGGCACAGATGAACCTCGGCATCGCCGCGATCGGCGGAAAGGACTCCATGTCCGGCACATTCGAAGATCTTGATGTCCCGCCTACGCTCATCAGCTTCGCTGTTTCCACAGCGGATGCCAACAAGGTCGTTTCCGATGAGTTCAAGGGCGAAGACCACCATGTATACCTGATACGTCCTTCCTACGATGAGAACCGTGAACCGGATTACGAAACAGTCCAGGACTGCTTCGACAGGGTAAAGGAACTCATCGCTGAAGAAAAGGCAATGTCCGTCTGGACGCTCGAAAGAGGCGGTGCAGCGGAAGGCATCTTCAAGATGATGCTCGGCAACGCCATCGGCTTCGAACTGGATGAAGGCATCGATACGGAGCAGCTGTTCGACAGATGCGCGGGCGCGTTCCTCGTCGAGACAGCGGCGAAACTGCCTGAACCGTTCGAGCATATCGGCATGACGACGGAAGAATATGTCCTGAAGCTCGGCGATACCGTTCTCGATATGAAAGAGCTCGAAAAGGCATACGAGGGCAAACTGGCTTCCGTATTCCCGTATTTCGACGACAAAGAACAGGAAAGACCGGAAAAGATCAGTTACCGCACAGACGAAAAACTCCACGCTTCCTACAGGGTGGAGAGACCGCATGTGCTGATCCCCGTATTCCCGGGCACGAACTGCGAATGGGATACAGCCAGGGCATTTGAGAAATATGGCGCAGAGGCAGAGATCTTCATCATCCGCAACCGGACGAGCGAAGAGATCGCCGAGAGCGCGCAGAAGTTCGCCGCAGCGATCCGGAACAGCCAGATCATCATGATCCCGGGCGGATTCTCCGGCGGTGATGAACCGGAAGGCTCCGGCAAGTTCATCACGGCATTCTTCCGCAACCCGATGATCAAGGAAGCGGTCGAAGACCTGCTGGACAACCGGGAAGGCCTGATGTGCGGCATCTGCAACGGCTTCCAGGCACTGATCAAGCTCGGACTTGTCCCGTACGGGAAGATCATCGATACCGATGAGGACTGCCCGACGCTGACGTTCAATACGATCGGCAGGCACCAGTCGATGATCGTACGGACAAGGGTGGCTTCGAACAAGTCCCCGTGGCTGCGCTATGCGGATACAGGCGAGATCCATACCGTTGCGATCTCACACGGCGAAGGCAGGTTCGTCGCTCCCGAAAGCGTCATCCGCGAACTGATCGAAAACGGCCAGGTCGCAGAGCAGTATGTCGGTCTCGACAATGAGCCGACGATGGATCTGCGCTTCAACCCGAACGGTTCCTATTACGCGATCGAAGGCATCACGTCAAAAGACGGAAGGATCTTCGGCAAGATGGGCCATTCCGAAAGAAGCGGGAAGAACCTCTACCGCAATATCCCCGATCAGAACCCGCAGGATCTGATCTTCAAAGGTGCAGTCGATTATTTCCGATAAAAGAAAAAGGTCTGTCTGATTCCCGGTTTCCAGCCGGAAGTCAGCAGACCCTTTTTTCTGTCAGTTGAACATATCCGAGAGGTATGTCTCCTGGTCGTTTTTGTAATAGAGAACGGTCTGTTCACCGCCGTGCGAGACAGTAACAGAGAGCTGTTCGGTAATGATCACTTCGTTTTCACCATCGCGGAGGATCAGGGTAAAGGGATAATCCCCTGTACCGTTCGGGACGGTCCCGTCTGTGTACGCATAGACCTGGTCCAGTTTCCCGATGATCTCTGCGATCGCAGCGGGATCCTCGAAGGTCTCGGATACTTCTTTCATGTTGTCCATGGAGAAAGGCTGTCCTTCTTCCGTCGTATCCACCCAGCGGATGATCTCCGCGGAAGACGGCGTGAACGTAATGAAGTCCGATAATGCATAGCCGTCCTGGTACATGGCATCGCTGCGCTCGATATAGATCAGATGGTACTCTTCCGCATCCTTATCCTCCGTCTGAACGGTGCGTATTTCATATTTGACGGTGACTGTATCGCCGGCAGCCAGTTCTTTGGGAACACCGTTGTCCGCGATCAGGGCAGGAACGCTTTCCTCCCCGGCAGGGACGGAGATATACAGGGTCTTCCTGTCTTCTGCGATCAGCTCGATCACGCCCTGTGCCTCACAGACCTGCACTTCTTTTTCCGGCTCTTCCGGTTCCTCCGGTTCTTCCGTTCCTTCTTCGATTATTTCCGCATCCTCTGTTTCCTCTTCCGGCTCTTCCGAAGGGGGAGCTTCCAGTACGCCTTCTTCTTCGGAAGTATCTGTTCCCACGGTCTCTTCCGCTGTCTGCTGTTCCGGCGTCCCGGTCTCTGAAACAGATGAAAGCTGCTGTGTTTTTGCGGTGCATCCTGCCAGCAGGATACAGAGCATCATATACAATATGTTTTTTTTCATAAGGTCATTCCTTTCCAAAGCAGGACGATTGCCTGCGGCCGGTACCCCTTGTCCGGTATCCGGTCCTGTCCACTGTACAAAATGTGACCGTCAGAATCAAGATGTCCGGCGGGATACGGAACAATCTTAAGAATCGATACACCCGCCGGGAAGATCGGACACATGGCTGTTTCGTACATCTGTCACAGGATTGCACAGTATACCTCTGGATTATTTTGTTATAATTTCCTCAGGAAGTGGTTTATGAAAAAACAATGGATGCTGGACAACGGCTTTGAGACACAGGCTTTGCGTGAAGACGTGCTCCGTCAGTCTTTCGAAGAGATGGAAGGCGATGAGGAAACTGCATTTGCGGTGATCATCCCGCCGGAAGAGATAACTTTCTGCAATTTCATGCAGTTCACAAGAAGCGATGACGGGGACGGTTACTACGCCGAGATCTCCGTACCGAAGGAAAACGAAGAGGAAAGAAGCCTTGTTTATGGAAAAGATTTCCCTGATGAGGAGGGTATCCGTGAACTGATCGCCCTGCTGTGTGAGAAGGAGGAGCTGCCGGATCTTTCCGGCTGGAGCCTGAGCGGTGAATTCGGTCCTTCCCTGTATGCGGACTCCTACAGGGAACTGATCCGTACCCTGACGGATGATGAAGCGATCATCCGTGAGGCCGATGAGCTGATCGATGAGCCGGACCTGTATTTCGAACGGCATACGAACCGGAACGAACTGCGTTTCTTCTTCCCGGATATCAGCCTGGATGAGGTCATCTGGCTCGGCCTGTTCGACGTACTGTTCGATCACGGCCTGATCCATGTGTTCCAGAGACACGGCGACATCATCGACCTCTATGAAGGCATTTATGCCCTGAAAAAACTCCCGCAGATCGACAAAAGCCGGTTCGATGAATTTGCGCCTGTCCTCACCAGGCTGAAGATGCTGGATGAGATGATCTCGGAACAGGGACTGAAGCTTGCGGTATTCGACTGCGACAGCTACGGCTATCCCGTATTCGTGAGCACGGCGGAAAAGATCGCGGAAGCTGCCTCCCTGGCATCGGAAAGCGGACATACCCTTATCGCCCTGAAGGATATGCCGGATGAAGATGTCAACCCGTATACCAGGGACTGAGGCTGTCCATGCAGTATGAGATCATCAGCCTGAAAGACCATCCGGAGCTTAAGGAGTCCATGGCGGAATGGTTCCATGAGAAATGGGGCATCCCCCTGGAAGCGTATCTTTCCAGCATGGAAGAATGCCTTGTGTCTGAGCAGGCTTATCCCGCATGGTATGCGGCATACACAGAAGGGCGCATCATCGCCGGTCTCGGCGTTATTGAGAATGACTTCCACAGCAGGAAGGACCTGGCCCCGAACGTCTGCGCCGTCTGTACGGAACAGGAATACAGGAACAGGGGCCTCGCAGGCAGACTGCTGGAATATGTCTGTGCAGACATGCATGAAAAAGGCATCGATACGCTGTACCTCGTTACGGACCATACCGGCTTCTACGAGAGATACGGCTGGGAATACCTGTTTGATGTGCAGTCGGACGACGGCATCTCGCGCATGTATGTGCATGGATACAGAACAGGGACATTGACGGAAAGGAATCCCAAATGACAGAAGAATACATAAAAGCCAGGAAAGAAGGCATGACGGCTTTCCGCAAAGCCGTACTGAAAGGGGAATACCCTTATGTGCAGGCACTCGATGAGATCGAACCGGACGCAGACACCCTTTCCGCGGTGAATATCGGTACGATCGAGATCCCCATCTCCCTGATCACCGGTACGAAGACCGCCGGCAGACAGGGCATGTTCGCACCGGGTTTCCTGCCCATCGCGGATGAGGATACGGAGTTCGCACTGAAATGGGCGTCACTGTACAGATACCAGATCGCGGAAGGCATCAGTGATGCGGTCATCGTTTATGAATACAAACACCGCTTCTACGTACGTGAAGGCAACAAGCGCGTATCCGTCCTGAAATACCTGGACATGCCTGTCATCCTCGCGGAAGTGACCAGGCTGATGCCGAAGGAGCCCGATGAACTCTATGAGGAGTTCCTTGAATTCTACCGGTGCGCCCCGCTGTATGAGATCTGTTTTTCGCATAAAGGGGATTACAGGAAACTCGCTTCGCTGCTCGGCCTGGATCTGAAGAATAAATGGGATGAGAAGACAGTCCGCAGGCTGAAAGGCGCATGGTACGCATTCAGCAGCGTCTATGAGGAAAAGGAAGATTCCATTGCGGCAGGCGACGCGTTCCTGATCTATAGCAGCGTATACGGCATCGCCGATATCACGGCCGGCGACAGACAGAAGCTCATCAAAAGACTTGCACTGCTGCGGAATGAATTCCGCAGATCCACCGGGGAAGACAGGACCGAGATCCGTGAAAAGCCGGATGAGAACAGCCAGGGCACACTCAAAAAGATCCTCCCGGTCATTCCGAACATCCCGTTCATCCCGGAAAAGAAACTGAATATCGCGTTCATCTATGACAGGGATCCGGAAACATCCGCTGCCGTATTCGAACATGAACTGGCAAGGATCGTGATATCCAGGACATTCAAAGAGAAGATCGCAGCGGACAGGTTCATCGCTTCAGAAGAGGAACTTGCGGGAATACTGGAATCCTGCGCAAAGAAATACGACATGATCTTTACCGTCTCGCCGCTGCAGATGAACGAGACGTTCCGCTGTGCCGTACGGCACCCGGACAGGAAGTTCCTGAACCATTCCCTGTACCAGACACAGAATGCGGTACGAACCTATGACGTCAAAATGTATGAAGTGAAATTCCTCCTCGGCGCGCTGGCAGCGGTCTATGCCAGGGACCACAGGATCGCCTATATCGCGGATGTACCGCTGTACGGGACGATCGCCGAGATCAATGCGTTCGCGATCGGCGCATCGTTCATCGATCCCAATGCGGAGATCATCCTCGGCTGGAGCGAAACGACAGACCAGGACTGGAGAAGGCAGATGGAGATCCTGCATATCAATGTCTTTTCCGGCGCGCAGCTTCCCGATTTTCAGGAGGACAATACCGAATACGGCCTGTATACGGCCGGTGATGAAGGCATCATCAATATCGCTGCACCTGTCATCCACTGGGAAAAGTATTATGAAAAGATCATCCGGAGCGTCCTGGACGAAACATGGCAGTCCGCGAAGGACAGGGCAGTCAGCTACTGGTGGGGCATGGATACCGGCATCACGGATATCAACATATCCGGACAGGTGCCGTACCAGACACAGCGTATGATCGGTCTTTTGAAGAACGCGCTGGCCAGGGGCACGCTGGACCCGTTTGACGGCGAACTGCGCACCCGGGACAGGGTCATCCGCGGTGCTTATGATCCCGCACTGACGAACCGGGATATCATCACGATGAACTGGCTGAACGACAATGTCACGGGGATCATCCCGGATATCTCGCAGCTGAACGAAGGCGGCAGGCTTCTCGCGGAAGCCGGCGGGGTCCGGAAATGAAGATCCTGCTGGTCGCGGACAGGGAAGAGCCCGGACTCTGGGATTACTATACGCCGTCCAAAACGGAAGGGGTGGACCTGATCATCTCCTGCGGGGATCTCGATCCGGCATACCTGGAATTCCTGACGACGGTCGTCAACAGGCCGCTGCTGTATGTCAGGGGCAACCATGACCGCAAATATGATACGAAGCCGCCCGAAGGCTGCATCTCCATCGAGAATGAAGTATACAACTTCCGCGGACTGCGCATCCTGGGCCTTGGCGGCTCGTACCGTTACGGAAATGCCCCGGACATGTATACCGAAAGGGATATGACCAGACGCATCCGCAAAATGGCAGGGACGCTGCTGTTCACCAAAGGCTTCGACATCCTTGTCACGCATGCGCCGGCGATGGGATACGGTGACCTGCAGGACCTCCCGCACAGGGGTTTCGACTGCTTCAACGACCTGCTGGAGAAATATCATCCCCCGTATATGTTCCACGGGCATGTCCATGAGGAATACGGGGATTTCCAGCGGGAAAGGAAACATCCCGCAGGCACGAGGATCATCAACGCCTGCGGACGATATACGGTCGAGATCGGTGAAGATGAATATCCGAAGGAAGGCAATACAGGCAGCTTCTTCTACGACTGGTATATCACGCAGAAAAACAGGCACTGAACCGTATTATGGAACCGAAAGACTATATATTGAATACATTGATCACTTTCGTGAATTCAAGCGAAAAAGAGACAAATGAGACCATCGTTGCCAGGGCCATTATCGAAAACAGGGACAAGCTCGACCGGCTTTCGCTGGAAAGCATTGCCCGCAGGTATCATGTTTCCCAGCCGACGATCTCAAGATTCATCCGGAAGCTCGGCTTTTCAGGCTTCAGTGAACTGAAGAGCTCCATGAAGCTTTCCCGGTATATCGTGCAGCAGGCATCGGAAGACAAAAAGATCGGCGATATCACCGAGAACATACGGAGCGTCCATACGGATATCATAACCGCCGTGGACGAGATCCTGAACGTTGACGAAAACAGTCTGAAGCGCCTGGCGCAGCAGGTCCTGTCTGCGAAGAGGATCTGTTTCATGGGCTCGGAGCTCAGCATGTCCATCCTCCGTCTGCTTCAGCATAAACTGCTTTCGATGGGGAAGGATGTCTATACGATCCTGCAGCCGGGCTACCAGAATGAGGTGCTGTCCCTGATGGATCCGGATGCGCTGCTGGTCGCCGTGAGCGTTGCCGGCAGATGGCTGCCCGTGCTGGACAGGGAAGCGCTTCAGAAATGCAGGTGCACCCGCATCCTGCTGGCAGGACATCCGTATGACTGGAAAAAGGGCGGCTTTGACGCATGTTACTATTTCAGCACCAGGGATCTCGGCAACCAGGGCTATCATACCCTGATGAGCTATGTGATGATACTCAACAGGATGCTGTATCAGGAATGAAAAAAAGACGGCTTGTATATTGCAGTACACAGCTGTCTTTTTATTTCATCAGTATCCCAGTTTCCTGTCGACGGTATGCACCGGGTCCTTTCCCTGCAGGACCAGTTCCAGATTGTGAATCATCACGTTAACGACTTTATCATAGTTGACGCCTGCCCTGTATCCGCCGGAGATATGCGGCGTCAGGTAAACACGCGGGGCGGTCCAGAGCGGATGGCCTTCGGGCAGCGGTTCGGGATCCATGACGTCAAGGCAGGCAGCACGCAGATGTCCTTCCTGCACCACTTTCAGGAGGTCTTCCGTCACGACAGAATTGCCGCGGCCGGTATTGACCAGGATCGCGCTCTTTTTCATGAGCCGCAGCCTTCTCTCATCGAACATGCCTCTGACTTCATCCGTCCCGGGCAGGCTCAGTGCGACGACGTCCATAGCGGGAAGCAGCTCATCCATGTCTGCCGCAGTCACAAGCTTCTTCACAAAATCCGGCCTGTCGTGGACAGTCCTTCTCACGCCGTAACATTCCGCGCCAAGGACGGCAGCTTTCTGCAGGTAGGAGGTGCCGATCGCACCCATCCCGACGGACAGGATACGCGACCCTTCAAACCGGACGATGTCATCCAGCAGCTTCCAGTCCTGTTCACGCTGCAGGTCCTGGTATTCAGGCATGCGCTTCATCGCCATCAGGGTCGTTGTGAGCATATGCTCGGCGATCGCATCCCCGTATGCGCCGTAGGCATTTGCCAGGACCACATGATCCGGCAGCCATGTATAGGAATTCGCACCGGCGCTGTTGAGCTGGACGAAACGCAGTTCCGGCATCTGTTCCGCAAGTTCTCTTGTAATGGGTCCGGCAAACATCTGTGCATCCTGCAGGTCTTCTGCCGTTATATCGGTGCTCTTTTGACGGAAGATGACCTCCGCACCGGGAAGGGCCTGGAACCTCTTCCTGCTTTTTTCGCTGTGTTTCCCTAAAACAATGATCTTAACGCGCATAATCTGCCTCCTGTTTCCTTCACAGAGATTGTAACCTATCCGGCGTCAGCGTTCCTGCCGGATGCATTTTTTCCTTTCATTCAGAAAATGAATGAGACCGTCATGAGGTGAATCAAAAGGGCGGGGTATGCCTGCTAACATGTGGATGAAAGGAACAGGAACCATATGAAAAACACACTGATCAAAGGAACACTCGCATTCACGCTCCTGCTGGCTGCAGGCTGCACGGCACCCGCATCTTCTGCAGCGCCTTCTGCTGCGGAAGAAGAACAGGCTTCCGAAGTTACAGAGGAAGAGACCGCAGAAGAAACTGCTGAAGAGACGGAACAGCAGACAGAAGAACAGGCAGCTCCTGAAGAGGAAGCAGTCACGAATCTTGCCTATGTCTACTCCGCAGCAGAAGCAGGCATGACGAATGACTTCTCCGGTATTGCAGCACCGCATTTCTATATCTATGCAGGCATGAAGACAGAGGATGAGGCGAAGGCACTCATCGACGAGCTTGGCATGCAGGAAGTCACGGACAAATGGGTCGGAACGATCACGGTCGTCAACCCCCTCAATTCCGAAAGCTATACGGAAGAAGACGCAGCGCAGTTCCCCGAACTTCTCGGCTTCATGACAAGCAACGCGAAGGTCATCGGCATCGGTGAAGGCGCAGACTTCGTCAACAACCATATCTCCCAGGAATGCTGGGCTGTCGCCGGCATCCTGACATTCGGCGGTGAGATGCAGGAAGGCCTCACATACAATGTGCCCGTTCCCGCCTATCTTGTGAATCCGTCCGAAACGGCAGAAGAGTATTATATCCGTGCAATCAGCGGCACCGAGGTCGAAGACGGCGTGTATGAAGATCCCGATAATACACTCGCACGCGTCGTTGTCTCCCGCAGCGATGATCCTGCAGAAGAATTCGCCAATGCATGGGAGAAGGTATTCTCAAGGAACTACCGGCAGCATAACGAGCTGACAGAGTGCTACAACTCTTCCGCAGCCGTACAGACAGAACCGTATCCCCTGATCGGGATCATGGACCCCGAAGCACTCGGACTCACATACAACACATACTATAACCAGCCCCTGAACGGCGAAGGTGAATATACATGGTTCGAATATATCCCCAATGATGTCCTTGAGGCGGAAGAAGGAACAGTGCCCCTTGTCGTTACGCTGCACGGCAACGGCAATGACGCCCGCATCCAGGGTGATACGACCGGATGGCCGGAACTCGCTGTGAAGGAAGGGTTCATCGTGGCAGCACCCGAATGGCAGACCGTCGCCCTCGTGGAAGGCACATCCGAGACAAAGCCCAACTTCTTCAACTGCGACGGTCTTGAGAGGGACAGGCTGATCGAATGGATCGAGATGCTGAAAGGGAAATACCCGCAGATCGACGCATCCAGGATCTATGTGACAGGCCTCAGCGCAGGCGCAAGCGCATCCACGCTCTACGGTGCGCTGTACAGCGATGTCTTCGCGGCAGTCGGTGCGGTTTCCGGCCCGGGCGTTGACAAGGATGAACTCGCTTCCCTCACGGAAAACTATGAAGGCAATGAGATGCCCTGGCTGTATATCTGCGGTGATCACGATTTCTTCGGGATGCTGCCGGTAGACGGATCCAGCACGAATTCCTTCCAGGTCGCGGAAGGCGTCTACATCCAGTCCGTCGACCCCGCTTCCTCCATGTTCTCCTTCATCCAGTCCTACCAGAAGATCAACGGCATCGAAGTGCAGGAAGAATATGACATGGCTGCCAATGCGTATTACGGCGTCGCCGGCGACAGCCAGGAATGGATCACACTCGGTGAAAAAGCAGCGCTGGAAACAGACCTGAACAATGCGAACGGACTCTCGATCCGGCTGACAGCGATCAAAGACCAGGCACACTGGAACTATAAGCCTGAAGCAGAATACATCTGGGACTTCTTCAGACAGTTCTCGAGGAATACGGAAACAGGCGAACTGATCCGGAACTGATCCGGAACACATTATGCACACATGACCGGCAGACATATGATCTGCCGGTTTTTCGTTGAAATAGTGTAAAATAATATGCATGTATGAAGTTGTGATAAAACCCTGCGGCGGCAGCGCGCTGCTGATCCAGTTCGAGCAGAAGATCGACCCTTCTGTCCTGCAGCAGGTGACTGCCGTGAAGAATAAAATTGCCGGTTCCCGCATACCGGGCATCCTGGACATGATACCGGCGTATGCCTCCCTGATGATCCTCTACGATCCTGCTGTCATCTCTTTTCAGAAGATGAAGGAAAGGATCCTTTCACTGGATATGGAAGGACAGGAAACTGTAAAAGTCACGCAGCGGAGGATCGAGATCCCCGTGCTGTACGGACCGCCGTTCCCCGAAGACCTGGCATTCGTGGCCCTGTGTGCAGCCATGAGCACGGAAGAGGTCATCGGGATACATACGGCGAATGAATACCCGGTGTATATGATCGGCTTCCTTCCCGGTTTCCCGTATCTCGGCAACCTCGATGAAAGGATCCACACACCGAGAAGGAAGGAACCGCGCACGCATATCCCCGCAGGCTCAGTCGGCATCGGCGGCGCGCAGACAGGCGTCTATCCTGTCGCTTCCCCGGGCGGCTGGCATATCATCGGGAAGACGCCCCTGAAGCTGTATGACCCGGAACGGGAAGACCCCGTATTGCTGCGGAGCGGGGACCTGGTCACCTTCCGCAGCATCACCAAGAAAGAGTTCGACGAGATCGAACGCTCGGGAGGCCGCATATGTTTGTAAAGGTAAAGCAGGCGGGCGCGCTGACAACGATCCAGGATGCGGGCAGGTACGGATACCAGGAGCTTGGCATACCGGTAGCGGGGGCGATGGACCAGGCGGCGATGAAAACTGCAAATATCCTCGTCGGGAATGAAATGGATGCGCCTGTGCTCGAATGCATCGGCTTCGGACCTGTCCTGGAATTCTCCGGTCCTGTATGCTTCGCTGTTTCCGGCGGGGAGTTCCGGGTACTGCTGAATGAGGTGCCTCTTGAGATGAACCGGGCTTACCGGGCTGAGGAAGGGGATATCCTGAAAGTCACGAATTCCGTAAAACACAGGAGCTGCTGCATCGCTTTCAGCGGGAAGATCATCGCGGAAGAGAAGGCAGGCAGTTATGCGACCGACATCAAAAGCGGGCTTGGGGGATACAGCGGCAGGAAACTCCGGGCAGGGGACATGATCGGCATCGCCGCTCCTGCAAAGACGCTTCCGAACATGAAAAAGCGCGTGACGGCTTCGTATCTGAAAGACGAAGACATCCATGTGCTCCGCGTCACGGAAGGACCGAACGAAGAAGCATTCACGGAAAAAGGACTGCGTACGTTCTACAGCAGTGTTTATACAGTGTCGCCGAAGTCCGACCGGATGGGATTCCGGCTTGACGGCGCTGCGATCGAGACCGTAAAAGGCAATGACATCCTGTCTGCCGGCATCACGGACGGTGCCGTGCAGGTCACGCCTGCGCAGCCGGTCCTGATGATGAAGGACCACGCCGCAACAGGTGGCTATGCCGTGATCGCGGTCGTTATATCCGCGGACCTGCCGCAGGCTTCGCAGCTGCTGCCCGGCGACAGGATCCGGTTTGAAAAAGTGTCTGTTGAAGAAGCGGAAAAGCTGATCCAGGCACAGAATGAAAAACTGCGCGAACTGCACAGGAAACTCGATAAAAGAATACTTGGTCTGTTTTAAGGAGAAAGACAATGGTAATTGATCTGAACAGCGATCTCGGCGAGAGTTTCGGCAGATATAAACTCGGCTGTGATGAAAAACTTGTACCGCTGCTGACATCCGTCAACGCTGCCTGCGGTTTCCACGCCGGCGACCCCATCGTCATGAGGAAGACCGTACGGCTGGCAAAGGAAGCGGGCGTATCGGTCGGGGCGCACCCGGGTTTTGACGACCTGCAGGGATTCGGCAGGAGGAATATCGTCCTGTCGTATGATGAACTGTATGCCTGTGTCCTTTACCAGGTCGGCGCGCTGGACGCGTTCGTGAAAGCCGAAGGCATGAAGCTCGCGCATGTCAAGCCGCACGGTGCCATGTACAATATGGCCTGCAAAGACAAAGGCATGGCCGGGGCGATCTGCCGTGCGGTAAAGGATTATGATCCCGGACTGATCATCCTGGCCCAGGAAAGCGGCCTGCTGTACCGGACAGCCGTCGAAACAGGACTGAAAGCTGCAGCGGAAGTATTCGCGGACAGGGCCTATGAAGAAGATGGCACGCTGGTCGCACGCTCGAAACCGGGAGCCATGATCAATGATCCCAAAGAAGCACTTGCCCGTGTCATCCGCATGATCAAAGACGGGAAGGTGACCGCAGTGACGGGGAAGGATATCCCGATCAAAGCGGATTCCGTCTGCGTGCACGGCGACAATGAACAGGCACTGGCTTTCATTGAAGAGATCCGTACGGAATGCGCAAAGGAAGGGATACGCATCTCGCCCATTTCGCAGTTCATCGTCTGAAAAATAAAAAGTATACTTTAATGGAATAAAAGGAGTGTGTACTATGAACCCGAACATCACAAAAAGAAACAACCTGCTTGCGCAGACCGTCATCAAAGGCCTCGCTTCCAGAAACATGACCGGCTATTACGCGGCGGATAAGGAAGAAGCCCTGAAGACAGCCCTCGGCCTCATCGCGGAAGGAAGCACCGTCACGATGGGCGGCGGTATGAGCGTCCACGAGATCGGCCTTGTAAAAGCGCTGAAGGAAGGAAACTACAATTTCATCGACCGCGATGAGATGGAAGATAAGCGCGCAGCGATGCTGGCGGCGTATGACGCGGACGTATTCCTCGCCAGCGTCAACGCGATGACGCAGGACGGCGTCCTCGTCAATATCGACGGCAACGCCAACCGTGTATCCGCGATCGCGCAGGGACCGAAGAAGGTCGTCTTCATCGTCGGCATGAACAAGGTATGCAATGACGTCGACGGCGCGATGAAGCGCGCAAGGAACGTAGCTGCACCGATCAATACACAGCGTTTCGGCATCAATACGCCGTGCACGAAGACAGGCACATGCATGAACTGCAAGTCCCCCGAGACGATCTGCTGCCAGTTCCTGATCACGCGCTATTCCAGACATAAAGACAGGATCCATGTCATTCTCGTCGATGATGTGCTCGGATTCTGAGGAGAGGCTGCAGAAGCAGCTGCGCTTCATCCTTGAGATCGATCAGGAGAAGAACATCTTCCGCCAGACGCATCTTTCGAAGCACGGCAGGAATGAGAACGACGCCGAACATGCCTGGCATATGGCCATCATGGCATATCTTCTGAAAGAATATGCGAATGAGGAAGTCGACATATCCAGGGTCATGATCATGTGCCTGATCCACGACATCGTTGAGATCGATGCAGGCGATACCTATGCCTATGACGAGGAAGGCCTGCAGACACAGAAACAGAGGGAAGACGCCGCAAAGGAGCGGATCTTTTCCCTGCTGCCGGAAGACCAGAAACAGGAACTGGTCTTGCTGTTCGATGAATTCGAAGCCAACGAGACGCCCGAAGCGAACTTTGCGCATGCGATGGACAACCTGCAGCCGCTGCTGCTGAACAATGCCAACGAAGGCGGCGACTGGAAAGAACATAACGTGAGATCCTCCCAGGTATACAGACGCCAGTCAATGACGAAAAAAGGCTCCGAAAAACTGTATGCATATACGGACGCCCTCCTGCAGGAGAATATCCGGAAAGGCAATCTGCAGGAATAGACATGGAATACATGGATGTAAACGGCATCCCTTACCGGATCATAAAGCTGCTCGGTCACGGCAAGGGCGGATACTCATATCTTTGCGAAAAGGATTCCGTACAGTATGTACTGAAACAGATCCATCACGAACCGTGTGATTACTATACCTTCGGAAACAAGATCGAAGCGGAAAGACGGGATTATGAAAGACTCAGGGATGCGGGCATCCGCATCCCTGTGATGTTCGCCATAGATATAGAAAGGGAGAGGATCCTCAAGGAATATATCGAAGGGGACGTCATTTCCGACCTGATCCGTGAAAACAAAGATGTGTCACCGTATATCCCGCAGCTAGAAGCGATGGCGCAGCAGGCGTATGCAAAAGGCATGAATATCGATTATTATCCGACAAACTTTGTCATCCGGGACGGACTGCTGTATTATATCGATTATGAATGCAATGCCTACAGTGAGGAATGGAACCTTGAAAACTGGGGCATGCAGTACTGGAAGGAGGGAAAGCTGTGATGAAATGCAGGGTCATCGATATGGAAACATATCCGAGAAAAGCCCATTTTGAACATTTCCTTTCCATGGCATACCCGTATGTCGGCGTGACCGTCAATGTCGAAGTAACGGACCTCGTACGTCTGTGCAGGGAAAGAGGATGGTCTTTCTTCACCGTTTTCCTGCACGCCGCATGCCTTGCGGCAGACAGGGTGGAACAGTTCCGCCACAGGATCCGTGACGGCGGCGTGATCGAATATGAGGCATGTCCCTCCTCGCATACGGAACTGAAGGAGGACGGCACATACTGCTACTGCACGTTGCACCATCATATGCCGCTGGCAGATTACCTCGCACAGGCGGAGAAACAGCGGGAAGCCTGCAGGAAAAACGGTTCCATCGAAGAGGATGACGACGTTGAAAGCATGTATTTCATCACATGCCTGCCGTGGCTGCACTATACAGCGCTGATCCAGCCTGCAGCCTGCGGTGAAGAATCGAATCCCCGCATCTCCTGGGGCAGGTATGAAGAGGACGCAAAGGGCAGGCTGATGATGCCTGTGACGGTCCTTGTACATCACTCGCTCGCCGACGGCGTGCATATCGGAAGCTTCTATTCCAATCTTGATACAGAGATCGCAAAGATCCTGAAGGAGGCAGCAGGATGACATATCGTTTTTACGGCTGGGAAACAGCGGATGTAATGCCTGTTACGGATGAATATCCCGGTATCGGTGATCCGCGCACGCTCTATGACGTGCTCGACCGGCTCTGGTGCATGTATACATGTACGCCGCGGATGCGCCGTGACTGGAACACGAATGACAAAACGCTGGGACAGTGCGCGATCACCGCATTCCTGGCGCAGGACATATACGGCGGAAAGGTATACGGCATCGAACTGCCCGACGAATCGGTCCACTGCTTCAACAAAGTCGGTGACTGCGTATTCGACCTGACGAGCGAACAGTTCCATGACAGGGAGCTGTGTTATGAGAACTGCCCGGAGCAGTTCCGCGAAGTGCATTTCAAAAGACAGGAAAAACAGGAACGCTATGAATTCCTGAAAGAGAAACTGTATAAATATACGAACAGGAAGGAGAACCCCATGAATATCGTATGTCTGGATATGGAAGGCGTACTCGTACCCGAGATCTGGATCGCATTTTCCGAGGCCAGTGGCATCCCTGAGCTCAGAAGGACAACACGCGACGAGCCGGATTATGACAAGCTGATGAAATGGCGCATCGGCATCCTGAAAGAACACGGACTGGGTCTGAAGGAGATCCAGGAGACGATCGCGAAGATCGACCCGCTGCCCGGTGCGAAAGAGTTCCTCGATGAACTCAGAAGCATGACGCAGGTCGTCATCCTCAGCGACACGTTTGAGCAGTTTGCGATGCCGCTGATGAAGAAGCTC
The DNA here is from genome assembly GCA_024698805.1 of Solobacterium sp. Classification (GTDB taxonomy): domain Bacteria; phylum Bacillota_I; class Bacilli_A; order Erysipelotrichales; family Erysipelotrichaceae; genus Bulleidia. Next base: position 546 of record JAILQT010000065.1, on the reverse strand, counting down.
GGCTATCCGTCGCTCTTCTGCAATACGCTGCAGGTCGCGGACAACGGCGAGATCACCGGCTTCACGATGCGCTGTGCCAAATCAAAGCTGTCGACAGTCAGGGCACTGCAGTCGATCGGTTTCGATACGATCGCGGCAGGCGACAGCTATAACGACCTGGATATGATCCTGGCCTCCAAGGCAGGCTTCCTGTTCCGGAGCACGGAACAGATCAAGAAAGACTATCCTCAGCTTCCCGCATATGAGGAGTTCGATGATCTGCTTAATGCGATCAAAAAAGCGATGTAAACAAAGAAAACATGTCAGGTCAAAAGACCGGCAGTTTTTTGATACTGTTACCCTTGTCCAGCAGATCTGATTTTTCAATCGGCATAAAAAACATTCAGGTTTTTACATGCAGGTTTTTAAGTGTGAATAAACAGACGTAGGGGCTTCGAAAAAAGCCCGCATTAAAAACAAGTGGTGAAGCGAAAGCGAAAAATCAACTTTGAACAGTGATCTGATCAGGTGGAGCTTCTTTCAGAGAAGCGATGATCGCATCAATGT
>JAILQT010000132.1 GCA_024698805.1 Solobacterium sp. | reverse complement strand
TACAGTGAAATACTTCATGGATCACAGCGAAGAATACCATCTCGACACAAAGAGGTTCGCCGTCATGGGATTCTCGGCCGGCGGTCATCTGGCTGCGGCATCCACGCTGATCCTGCATGATCAGGGCATTGATCTTTCTGCGCAGGTGCTGTGCTATCCGTTCCTTGATTTTGTGAAACTCAACGGACTGCTTGATGAGAAAACAACGGATGTCCTGAAAGAAGTCTTCTTCCCGGAAGGCGTATCGGTAAACGATCCGTATATCTCCCCTGCCGCAGCTTCAACTGAGCAGCTGGAAGGAATCGCATCGGCTGTATTTGTCTGCTGCGGGACGGATCCGCTGACCGGACATTCCCGAAAATACAATGAGCTGTTGAAAGAAGCCGGAGTCAGGACAGAATTCAAAGTCTGGGAAAAAGCACTGCACGGTTTCCTGGAAGTCAACCACAAAGAATATCCTGATCAGGATGCGAAGAATCCCGAACAGGAACGGTACGCGAAAGAGGCGGAAGGCTATATTGCCGAAGAATTGAAAAAGATCTGGAGGAAAGCGTAATGAAAAGCGAAGTGATCGTATTGCACGAAGACAGAAATGTAACTCTGACAGCTTATATACAGGAAGCGGGCGGTGAGTTTGGCTTTGAAAAACGCCCGGCCATGCTGGTAATGCCGGGAGGCGGCTATGCGATGTGCTCCGACCGTGAAGCAGATCCGGTTGCCATGACATATCTTCAGGCCGGCTATCAGGCCTTTATCCTGCGGTATACGACCAATAAAAAGGGAAAGTGGCCGATGCCTCTTGAGGACTATGAAGAAGCGATGGAATTCATTCAGAGCAGAAGCGAAAAATGGCACATCGATCCGGAGAAGATCGTCATTTCCGGTTTCTCCGCCGGCGGCCATCTCGCGGCTGTCGCTGCCACCCAGGCAAAGCACAGACCTGCCGCTGCAGTTCTTGTCTATCCGGCGATCCTGGAAGACATCGTCGACATGTGCCAGCCCGGCATGCCGTATCCATATCAGAATGTCACAAGGGAAACCTGCCCGTGCTTCTTCGCTGCCTGCCGTGATGACAAGACAGTGGATATCACAAACACCCTGCGCATGGAACTTGCACTGGCAGAATATGATATCCCGTTTGAAAGCCATATATATTCCTTCGGCGGTCATGGATTCTCGACCGGTGAAGACTGGGTCGTCACCAACGGTGTCTCCGAAAGAGTTCCCAACTGGACAAAAGACAGTATCGGCTGGCTGAAAGAGACACTCGGCAAACTGACCTATCACGGCTTTGAAGAGCCGGAACAGAGAGTGTCGCTGAACGCGGATTATGCACCGGTTCTGAGTATCGCATGTTCACTTGGACATATGAAAAAACAGAATGAAGAAGTCCAGGCTTTATTAAAACCGATGTACGACGGCATGGCCCTTGTCGCAAAGGCAAGAGGCTACCAGCTGGAAGGACTGCAGCTTGTATTAAGCAGAAACACGATCAGCGAGATCATGGAGATGCTGCAGATGACACCGAAACAGATCAAAGAGATCGATACCGTTCTTCATGGCATCGTAAATGAACTGGAGTGAGGCAATGACCATGCAGAGATTTACAGACAGAACAGTCAGGGATTTTGAAACAAAGCATAACGAGACGCTCAGGAAGACCGCCCCGGAGTGCGCGGTCCTTTTAAAGAAAAACGGGGATTTTCCTCTGGAACAGCCGTTCCGGTTGGCTTTATATGGCAGCGGCGCAAGACAGACCATCAAGGGCGGCACCGGCTCCGGCGACGTGAATGTACGTCATTTTACGACCTGTGAAGAAGGCCTTGAAAAAGCAGGCTTTACGATCGTCTCAAAAGACTGGATGGACAGATATGATGCATGCAAAGCAGACAATACTGTTCAGTTCTACAGGAAGATCCGGGAAGAAGCGGAAAAGAAAAAGATCCCTGTGATCGCGGCTGCGCTCGGCAAAGCGCCGGATGAGCCGGAATATGATTTCCCCATTGAATCAGATGCGGATGTCTGTGTCTATGTCCTGGCAAGGAACAGCGGCGAAGGATCCGACCGGCAGATCAGGAAAGGCGATTATCTTCTGACGGATGATGAAGTCAGGGATATTCACCGCTGCTCTGAGAAGTACGCAAAGTTCCTGCTGGTCCTGAACGTCGGCGGACCGGTCGATCTTTCACCGGTTATGGACAGCGTGGAAAATATTCTTCTGCTGGGACAGCTGGGGACAGTGACAGGCGATGTGCTGGCTGACATTATCCTCGGCAATAGCTTTCCTTCCGGAAAACTCACTGCCAGCTGGGTAAAGGCAGAAGACTGTGAAGTGATTCAGAATTACGATCTGAACGATACCTGCTACAAAGAAGGGATCTATGCCGGTTACCGCTATTATGACACAGCAGACTGCAGGCCTCTGTTTCCGTTCGGCTATGGACTAAGTTATACAGAATTCTCCAAAGAGATCCGTCATACAGAACTGAAAGACAATGAACTGTGCGTTACCGTCAGAGTCACAAATACCGGCGGATATCCGGGAAAGGAAGCGGTTCTGCTTTATTATAGGGCTCCCGAAGGAACACTCAGTAAGCCGCTTCGGGAACTTGGAAGCTATAGCAAGACCCGTGAACTGAAGCCGGGTGAAAGTGAAGAGGTTACAATGCGGCTGCCTCTGGAAAACATGGCATCTTACAGTGAGGAACAGTCTGCCTGGATTCTGGAAAAGGGAGACTACCAGATCATGGCGGACAGTATGAATGTCTGCACTGTCAGACTCAATGAGACGGTCACAGTCCTTGAATCAACCGATCTGCATATCGATACAGGTTTTGAAGACAGAACGGTTTTCCTTCCTCAGGCAGATACAGAAGGAATGAAAATCTTTGAAGCAGATGTACAGGGACTGAAAGGCATCGGCCACTATGACAGAAACAGAGCATCTTATCCAAAGAAAGAACAGATCGATCTCTCCGGGTTTACGGACGATGAACTGATTCACACATGCGTCGGCAGATATGACGAAAACAGCAGCACTTCCATTATCGGCAATGCCGGCAACGCGGTGGCAGGTGCGGCTGCGGAAAGTCCGGATCTCTTCGGTGAAAAAGGCTTTGGGAAACTGATCCTTGCGGACGGCCCGGCAGGACTGCGTCTGGCAACCAGCTACATTCTCAAAGACGGTGCGGCTTTCGGCAATGAATTCGCCGCAATGGAAAACATTGTGCAGTTCCTGGACGAACCGCTTAAATCTGCTGTCCAGGCAAAGATCGACACGATCAGAAAGATCAGCGAATCGGAACAAAAGTATTATCAGTTCACGACTGCGATCCCGATCGGCACTGCCCTGGCCCAGGCGTTCAATCCGGAAGTCCCGGAGATCTGCGGTGACATCGTCGGTGAGGAAATGAAGATCTACGGAATCAATATCTGGCTGGCTCCGGCTCTGAATATTCAGAGAATGCCTTTATGCGGCCGCAATTTTGAGTACTGCTCCGAAGACCCGGTGGTATCGGGTCTGACTGCTGCGGCGGTCGTCAGGGGCGTTCAGAAACATGAGAAGTGCTCTGTTACGATCAAGCACTTTGCCTGCAACAATCAGGAATACAACCGCTTCGGATCCAACAGCGTCATCTCGGAAAGAACGATGCGTGAGATCTATCTGAAAGGCTTTGAGATCTGTATCAAGCAGGCGGCTCCCAAATGCATCATGTCTTCCTATAACCTGATCAACGGGAAACATGCCGCAAACCATTATGATCTGCTGACAACCGTCCTGAGAAAGGAATGGGGATTCGGCGGCGTCGTCATGACCGACTGGGGCACGACCAGCGGCCGTCTGAACCTTGGGACCTATGGCGCAAGTGACGCTGCATTGTGCATCAAAAACGGCAATGACTGGATCATGCCGGGTTCACAGCCCGACTGTGACAGGATCGCGGAAGCACTGGAAAACAAAGAAATCTCCAGAGAGGATCTTGAAACATGCGCTGCCAGGATCCTGGCGCTCAGCAGGGAGCTGGCATGATCAGCGCAGAAGCAGTCTGGATCTGTCATCCGGATGACAGGAAAAACAATCCGCTGATCCCGGTATTCCGGAAGTCCTTTGAAGTCGGGAAAGGACTTCTTTCCGCCTCCGCAGCAGTGACTTCCCACGGCATCTACCATACGGAGATCAACGGCAGGGAAGTGACGGATCACAGGTTCACGCCCGGATTTACCAGTTATTATCACCGCATCCCGTTCCAGGAATACGACATTACCGATCTTCTGAAAGAAGGAACCAATACCTGGCAGACGACTGTCGGTGACGGATGGTGGAGATGGCATAACAACTTTGGCTATACGCTCGCTTTAAAAGGAGAGATCACCCTCCGTTATGAAGACAGGATCGAACAGATCCCTACGGATGAATCGTTTGAAGTATCGGCCGGCAAACTGATCTCCAGTGATTATCTCAAGGGGGAAGTCTTTGATAACCGGATCGAAATAAACAGCTGGGTCAAAGCTGCGGAATGTCATGAACACACAGAAGGAAAGCTCACCGAAACAGAAGGTGTCCCGGTAACAGAACATGAAGTTTTTGAGGGGAAACCATTCCGGGACGCTTCGGGCAGCCTCGTGATCGACTTCGGACAGAACATCGCCGGTTATGTGTCCATGAAGCTTTACGATACAAAGCCCGGACAGACAGTTCATCTGAAACACGGTGAAGGCCTGGACCCGAACGGAAACTTTTCAACAGCCAACTGTGACGGCGGTCTGGACCGTTTCCAGGAAGTCACCTACATATGCAAAGGCGCGAAGACAGAAACGTATAAACCGTATTTCACCTGGTTCGGCTTCCGCTATGTCCTTGTGGAAGGAATTGAAAACGCGGAGTTCAAAGCCATCGCTGTCTACTCCGATCTGGAAGAGACCGGTGATTTCCGGTGTTCCAATGAACTGATCAATAAACTGGCTGCGAATGCAAGGTGGTCGCAGAAAGGCAATTTTCTCGATGTCGCGACGGACTGCCCGACCAGGGAAAAGAACGCCTGGACAGGGGATGCGGCGATCTACTGCCGTACTTCGGCTTATTTCATGAATGTAAAGTCTTTCTATGAAAAGTGGCTGAAGGATCAGTCCATCGAGCAGTATGCCTCCGGCAAGCTTGGTATTACCTTCCCGTCCACTTCCAGCGTGCACGATCCGGAAGAACTGGCAGAAGTACAGAAAGTGAGACCGGACATGGCTCTTGCCGGCCCGGAAGGGGAAGGCAATATCGGTGAAGATTCGGTGGGCTGGGGGGACAGTTCTGTCGTGATCCCGTATCAGCTCTATCAGATGTACGGGGATCAGACGATTCTGGAAAACCACTATGAGACCGCAAAGAGATGGGTGAACTTCTCCCTGAACTGCATGAAGGAGATCAATCCTCTTTATGAAAATGAAGAGTGGTACAGAAACGGCGAAGGGGACCTGATCTATGACACAAGGTTCCATTATGGCGAGTGGAATGAACCCTTGCCGCCTTCAAAAGAGGTCATTGAATTATTCGCAAACGGCGGCAGACCGGAAGATTTTGTGCGCCACATGGCAAAGTACGGAAAGCCCGAAACTGCGACTGCCTGTACAAAATACAGCTGCGACCTGCTTGCTTATATGGCAAAAGTCCTTGGAAAAAAAGAGGACGAAGAATTCTATAAGCAGAAAGCAGGGGAAATCAGGTATGCCTATGACCGTTATCTGATTGCTGAGGACGGTGTCATCCAGAAAGGCCATCAGGCAGCTTATGTACGGGCACTTGCCTATGACATGGTCAGCGAAAGAAAAAAGCCGCTGGTGATTCAGCAGCTGAAAAAAGAGATCGAAGCAGCTCAGTATCATCTGAATACCGGTTTCCTTTCCACAGGATTGTTATTGCCTGTGCTGTGTGACAACGGCCTAAAAGAAGAAGCCTTCAGGATACTGGAACAGACGACCGCGCCCTCCTGGCTTCATCCCATCACGCTCGGTGCGACCGCAATGCCGGAAAACTGGGACGGGCTGGATGTCTTCAGGGACAGTTTCAACCACTATTCGCTTGGGGCAGTATGCCAGTTCCTGTTTGAATACCTTGCCGGGATCAGACCGTTAAGACCAGGATTCAGGGAATTTGAATTAAAGCCCGTCACCGGCGGCAGCCTGACATGGGCTGAGGGAATATACAAGACACGTTTCGGAACGATCGTCTCCCGCTGGCAGCTTAGCGGCGGAAGCGTCCGTTACACTTGTGCGGTCCCGTCCGGAACAACAGCGCACCTGACACTGCAGGACGGTCAGGAATACAGCCTTACCGGCGGAACGTATCATTTTCAGTTCGACCTGCAGAATAAAAACGCCGCAGAGGACGAAAAAGGCGGGAGTGAAGAATGAAAACAATGTTTAAGGAGATGATGGATATGTCAGGGATGACGATCACGGAGGTATGGATATGAGCATTCTGGCGCTGGATGTTGGCGGGACCTTTATTAAATGGGCTGCTGCAGAGGAATACAGGCTGTGCAAAAAGGGCAAAGTACCCACACCGCGCAAATGCCTCAGCGATTTTATCGCATGCATTGACGAACTGTTCCATGCCGGAAAGTATGACGGCATAGCGGTCAGCCTTCCCGGCACGGTCGATCCCGACACAGGGCTGATCGTGCAGGGTGGGGCTTTGCAGTACAACAACAATGTCAGCATGATCGAACTGCTGGAAAGCAGGTATCACGTCCCGGTAAGCATTGAAAATGACGCGAGATGCGCTGCCCTGGCGGAAGCGGAAAACGGAGCTTTGAAAGATGAGGAGTATGGCCTTGTGATCGTGGTGGGCACCGGCATCGGATCCGCGCTGGTATACAAAGGCGAGATCCTTCGCGGTTCACACAACTATGCGGGTGAACTCTCCATGGCGCTTTGCGGCAGTGCACAGGATTTCGGTTTCAATACTATGTTCGGCATTCAGTGCGGCATGGAAGGATTTACACAGGTATTCAGAAACAGACTGTCAGATCCGTCACTGACAGGCGAAAGCTTTATGGCTATGGCGGAAGCCGGACATGGGGAGGCTTCGGCTCTGTTTGAATCCTATTGCAGGACATTTGCGGGAGTCCTGTTTACCCTGCAGTTTGCCTATGATCCCGGCAAAATCGTGATCGGCGGCGGGATCAGCGCAAACCCGCTGTTCATTGAGGGGATACAAAAACAGTTTGAACAGTTATTCTCAGTTTTCCCGTTTAAGGTAAGGCATGCGGAGATCACAGCTTCCGGACAGGGGAACGATGCCAATCTCTGCGGTGCACTGGCAAATTATTACCGCAGGCACGGCAGATAAAGAACCGCTTTCCCTTGCTCGGGGAATCAGAAGTGAATTTCACGGGACACACGGAATACATTACGGACTTGAAATGTGCTGAATCATCCCGGACAGTTTTTATGCGGCAGGCATTCTCCGGAGTGCCTGCTGTTTTGCATGTCCGGCGTTGATCACAGGGCGGGGAGTGATACCCGCAGTCACTTTTCTTTGACGCGTTCATGCCGGAAAAGTATAATTTGTTATACAAATCATACTGTGGAGACAACATAATGAAAGCACCGGAAGGAGAATATGCATGGACGGCTACCGTCGGCGAAAAAGGACAGATCGTCATACCGAAACAGGCGCGGGAGCTCTTCGGGATCAGGCCCGGGGATACGCTGCTTCTTCTTGGTGATGAGAAGCGGGGCATCGCCATTCCCCCGAAAGGAGCGTTTGCGGAATTGTTCGGGATGGCATTCCGGGATCAGGATGGTGACAAGGAATGAAAAAGGTCGCTTTTTTCTGCATTCCTGCGCACGGTCATACGAATCCGATGCTGCCGGTCGCTGCCGAACTTGTGAAACGGGGGAATACAGTCAGATTCTATTCGTTCAGCGAATTTGAAAAGAAGATCAGCAAAACAGGCGCAGAATTCATCTCCTGCGATGCGTATCTGCCGGAGCTTTCGGAGCAGGAACGATCCGGACTGAAGAAGGTATCTGCCACGGAAATGACCGTACAGGATATCCGGATCACGCTCCGTATGGACAGTTTTCTCGATGAAGAGTTTACTGCCTTCCGGCCCGACGTTGTATTTACGGATTCGGTCTGCTTCTGGGGCAAGCTGAATGCATGGAAGCACCATGTTCCGATGGTTGTTTCTACCAGTACATTCGCGTTTAATCAGCTGTCCTCGCAGTACATGAAGAATACACCGAAAGAAATGGCAGACCTGATCCTGGGCCTGCCGAGGGTATCAAAGGAACTGAAAAAGCTTGAGCCCTACGGCTATCATGTGAAAGGCGCCCTGTCCCTGATCCAGAGCGACAATCAGACAGATTCCGTTGTATATACATCCAGGAAGTTCCAGCCCTGTGCGGAGAGCTTTTCGGATCACTACGCATTTGTTGGCCCCTCTGTATTCTCAAAGACTGTTCCGGATAAAACGAAGGAACGCCCGCTTGTTTATATTTCCCTGGGGACCGTCATCAATGACAGGCCTGATTTCTATACAAAATGCATAAAGGCACTCAAGGATCTGGATGCCGACGTCATCATTTCCTGCGGGCATGCGACAGACCGTGAAGCTCTGGGGACCCTGCCTGACAACATCCAGGTGTATCCTTGCGTTGATCAGCTGAACATTCTTTCCAGGGCGGACGCTTTTATTACGCACTGCGGCATGAACAGCGTTTCCGAAAGCCTGTATATGGCTGCACCGATGGTCCTCTATCCCCAGACAAATGAGCAGAAAGCCGTAGCGGGAAGGGTAACGGAGATCGGCGCCGGTACATTGCTGAATGACGATTCAGCCGGCGGCATCCGGGCTGCCGTACAGGAGATCCTGGACAGCCCCGCTTACAGAAAAGCCGCTGAAGCGTGCAGTGCAGATTTTCGTTCCTGCACAGGCGCTGCCGGAGCAGCAGAGTTTATCGAGAATGCGCCGCATACCTCGGACGGGACAGATGTCATTGCGGAGCTGAATCAAAAGAATGGGAGGTTCCAGTTCCTGTACTGGGCTGTCGTCATCGCTGCAGTCAATCTGACCGGCTTCTTTGTCAGCTGGAAATATGTCTGGCTCCCTGGTATCGCGGCAGGTATCCTGTCCGGTCCGATCGGCGATGCTGTACAAAAACGGAATTACGCTGCCATCCTGCGCAGGATCCGAAACAAAGCCGCTTAATGGCGGTTCTGCATTTGCATATGGGAATATACAGGGCTTTAATGGGGTGAAATATATCCAAATACAAAAAAATGCCCCCTTAACCGGGATGATATGATCCCATTCCAAAAAACGATATCAGATATATGGATCTTCCCGGCTTCATGAAAACGGGAAGATTTTTCTGTGACTGCGGATAACCGGGAACGTTCCTGTACGCATTTCTTTTACCCGGATCGTAAATATGGGGAATACGGGTTAAAATATAGCAGTATGAATACGAACAGCAAGTCATTGATGCGGCAGTGTTTCACTGCTGTCATAGAAGACTGCTGCTTTGTATGGAGGGGTCATATTATGAATCTGCTGAAGATCACAGTTCTGTCCGCATCCCTGCTGATGCCGTGTGTTCCCGCTTATGAAGCGGAGGCACCTGCTTTGAATGAGCAGGTCTGCCTGCCGGCAGCTGAAGCGGAAATATCATATTCAGATGACAGCAGCCTGGAAACGGCGGTGTATGAGGAAACTGCTGCAGATACGGATTCCCCGGAAGAAACCGGTCTGGATATACAGTATCTTCTGTTCCTGCAGGAGTTCCGCACCAGCATCCATGATGCGTGGACGCCGTTTATGGAATTCGTTTCAACGTTTGCGACGAGGTATCTGATCCTGGCTGTACTGTTCATCTACTGGGTGGTAAATAAGAAGAGCGGCCTGTATGCGATCGCAGCCATGTGCCTCACACTTGCCGTCAACCAGCTCATCAAGCTGACAGCGTGTGTATCGTCCGTGGATCCGTGACCCGCGGATCGTACCGGCAGGGGATTCCATAACGTCCGCTACGGGGTATTCCTTCCCGAGCGGGCATACCGCGACAGCTGCACCGCAGTTCGGCGGGATGGCAGTGACTTCCAACAGGAAGAACAGATGGTTCCCCGTTCTCTGTATCCTGGTCATCATGCTGGTGGGCTTTTCGCGGAATTATCTCGGCGTGCATACACCGCAGGATGTATTCGTAGCGATCCTGGAATCGATACTGTGCCTGCTCATCATGCAGAAGATATTCCAATATATTGAAAAACATCCGGAGAAAGAGGATATGTTCCTGATCGCCGGTGTCCTCTTCGGGGCTGTATCGATCGCCTACATCACCTTTAAACCGTATCCGATGACCTATGTTGACGGGAAACTGCTGGTCGATCCGCAGAAAATGATGAACGACGGATACGGGGATATTGCCTTCCTGATCGCTTTCTGCATCGGGCGCTTCATCGAACGCAGATGGATCCGGTTTGAACCGGCCGGCATCAATGTGCCGGGCATCCTGCTGTGGGCCGTCGGAGGATTGATCTTTGTCCTTCTGAACAACAATATCGGCAAACCGCTGGACAGCATGCTGGGCAGCCACTGGGGACACTTTGCCAGAAGGATGATCACGATCCTTTATTACACAGCGTTATATCCACTGGTCATCAAACTTGTAATGGACAGGACCGGGAAATCATCAGAAAGAGAAGACGGAAAAGGGGAATAGATCACGCGGTGCAGTAAAGAAAAAAACAACTGCAGCAGGAAGCGGGAATATCCCGTCGGATCCGATGCAAAACAGAAAGGGAGGATACAGAAATGAAGATCACGAACGGCAAAGTATGCCATCTCAGCGAACCTGTCGGATATGCACTGGGCACACCGGTGTTTTCCTGGATCGCGGAAGATGCACAGGGAAAGAAAGCTGAATGCTCACGCCTGGTCGTCAGGACAGGCGATAAAACAGTACTGGATACCGGCTGGTCACAGCTGGACTCACTGTGCACAGAAGGGGATTTCCAGCCTGAGCCGATGACGGAGTATACCTGGACCGTCAGCGTTCACAGCGATGCCGGTGAAGAAGCGGTCTCGGAAGAATATCATTTTGAGACCGGGAAAATGGATACGCCGTGGCAGGGAAAGTGGATCACCTGTGACAGCACGGAAGAAAGACACCCTGTCTTTTATAAAGAGATCTTCCCGAAGAGCGCGGTAAAGAAAGCACGCCTGTATATCTGCGGTCTCGGCCTTTATGAAGCGTATTTCAGCGGGAAGAAGATCGGTGAGGAATATCTGACCCCTTACTGCAATAATTATCAGAATTTCCTGCAGGCTGAAACCTTTGATGTAACAGAAGAACTCCAGGACAGCGGGATCCTTTCCGTTCACCTTGGAAACGGCTGGTACAAGGGCAGGTTCGGCTTTGACGAGTCGACGTTCCGGTATGGGAACGAATGGAAGCTTATTGCGGAAGTCCGTCTGTCCTATGACAACGGTGAAACGGAGGTCATCTGCACCGATGACTCCTGGATGGTAAAGCGTTCCAATATCACATTCTCCAATATCTATGACGGTGAGCACAGGGATGATACACTGCCGGAAACTGAACCGGTACACGCTGAATACAGTGATGAGACCATGAGGCCGGAAGACCGGATCAGCGTACCGCTCAAAGCGCATGAGAGGATCCGTCCGGAGATCCTTGTGACGCCTGCCGGTGAAACTGTGGCAGATATGAAACAGATCATCAGCGGCGTATTTACGCTGCGTGTCCGTGAACCTGCAGGGACAGTCATTCATGTGCAGGCCGGTGAAGTCCTTCAGGACGGCTGCTTCTACCGTGACAATCTCAGGACAGCGAAAGCAGAGTATATCTATGTTTCCGACGGCAATGAACATATCCTGCGTCCGAAATTCACTTTCTACGGTTACCGCTATCTGAAAATAGAAGGGATCACAGATCTTAAGGCGGAAGACCTTACCGGTATCGCCCTGTATTCCGATATTGAAGAAACAGGGACGCTGAAGACCGGGAATGAAAAACTGAACCAACTGATATCCAACAGCCGCTGGGGCATGAAGGATAACTTCCTCGATGTGCCGACGGACTGCCCGCAGCGTGATGAGCGCATGGGCTGGACCGGGGATGCGCAGGTATTCTCCGCAACAGCGATGTATTTTGCGGATACGTATGCCTTCTATCGGAAGTATATGTACGATATGGCCGGGGAACAGGAAAAACATGAAGGCCTTGTACCGATGGTCGTCCCGTCTTTCGGCATGGCGGACGATCCGAATCCGATGGGCTCGACTGCCGCTGTCTGGGGAGACGCAACGACGATCATTCCCTGGAACCAGTATCAGTTCAGCGGCGACCTTTCCATTCTGAGGGAACACTATCCGGCAATGAAAGCATGGGTGGAGTACATCCGGAAGACTGACGGTGAAGATCATCACTGGCGTCATGTTTTCCATTTCGGCGACTGGCTGGCCCTGGACGGGGCGGACAGGCCGGATGCCGTGCTTGGCGGGACCGAAGAGGGATTCATTGCGGACGTTTATTACCGGAAAAGCGCGCTGATCACCGCAGAGACAGCGGAACTCCTCGGCCTGGGCGAAGAAGCAGAAGAATACAGGAAACTGGCTGAGAAGATCGAAAAGGGTATTTATGAGGAATACTATACCCCGAGCGGCCGCTGTGCCGTCATGACCCAGACCGGCGAGATCCTCAGTATCATGAATGAACTCGGTTCAAAGGATTCTGCGGCAGCTGTCCTTTCGAAACTTCTGGAGAACAACAATCGGAAGCTGAAGACCGGCTTTGTCGGCACACCGCTGCTGTGCTTTGCGCTCACGAAGGCAGGCAGAGATGACCTTGCGTATGATCTTCTGCTGAATGAAGAATATCCCGGCTGGCTCTATGAAGTGAATCTCGGTGCTACAACGGTCTGGGAAAGATGGAACTCGCTGGATGAGAACGGTCATATCTCCAGCACCGGCATGAACAGCCTCAATCATTATTCCTACGGCGCAGTCGTCCAGTGGATGTTTGAGCGCTGCGCAGGTCTTTCCTCCCTGAGCCCGGGCTTCCGCAGGGCACGCATTGCACCGCTGCCCCACGCCGCTCTGGATCACCTGGAGATGGATTATATGTCCGCAGCCGGACCATGGCATGTAAGCTGGCAGAGCGTTGACAGGAAACACCTGCATATCTCCGTGAAGGTCCCTTTCGGGGCTGAAGCGGAAGTGATCCTGCCGCTGTGGGATGGGGAGAAGGAGGATGGCAATCCCCTGTTCAATGATGTCAGGAACGGTATCTGTCATCTGTCTGCAGGCACCTATTCCGCCGTATACGGCCTGCGTGAACCCATCATGGGTATCCTGTCTGTCGACACACCGATCGGTGACCTGATGAAATATCCCGGCATCCCGGAAATGATCCACGATGCGATCAGTGCTGCGACACCTGTCCTGCTGGCTTCAATGGCTTCCGTCAGCCTGCGCAGATTCGCGCTGAACTACGGCATCAGCGAAAACATCATTGAAGAAATGGACCGTACGATCATAAAGATCGCCGGACAATCATGAACAGCGGCACATCATTACCATATTTACCGTGATGACAGCCGCATGATGCATGAAGCGGGACTGAACGGTATCCTGAAGTGCCGTGACGAATGCCTGCCGTTCAAAGGCTGTCTGCACGGATCTGCCTGGACAGGGAAAAACGACAGTTGATTACACAAAATAAGAGGATCTGACAATCAGGCTGTTCCTGGACTGCCTGACATATGGCTGGATCCTTTTTTCTCTTTTAGACTTATCTATCCGGTCATTCCGGTGTCTGAGAAAAAACAAAAAGCGGTTTCATCTGTACAAAACCGCAAAAAATACAATTCCTTACTGCAGAAGATTCTGGATAAGGATTTCTGCGTGCAGCCGGTCTTCGAATCAGAAAAGGATCCTTCCGGTTCTGCAGTTTCTTCGATCCCGTCTCCGTCGGGGAAGATGACACGGTCCGCAGCTTTCCGGCATTATTCGTCTCTTGTGCGACGGAGGCTGTCGTCATACCCCGGACACCGGAACGAAGGAACAGAACGGCAGGAATCTTTCATTTCCTGACAGCACTTTCAGATTATGAAAGTGTACTCATTATCTGAAACCTGACGTTCATCCGTAAATGCTATAAAAAAGACAGATAAACAAACGGAGGCATTTATGAGTGAAATGAAAGAAAACTTTCTGACAACTTTCCTGAATGAAAAACTGATCCCTTTCTCCACGAAGGTATCGCAGAACAAGTACATTCAGGCGATCGGACAGGGCTCCATGGGCCTGATGGCGATCATCATGATCGGTGCAGTGTTCAACCTGCTGAACACGATCCCCATCGAAGCCTGGCAGACCTTCCTGACGAACACCGGCATCGGTGACGGTCTCGGCGCGATCTACAATGCGGCGATGAACTACATGGGACTGTTCATGGTATTCAGCGTCGCAAGAACTGCCGCAAAGAGCTTCGGACACGAAGAACTTGCCAATGAGAATGCGTTCCTTGCCCTGATGGGTTACCTCATCCTCGTTCCTGCAGCTGTCCTTGAAACAGGTGACGCTGCTGTCAATATGAATTATCTCGGCAGCCGCGGCACATTCCTTGCCTTCATCGTTGCAATCGTCACAACAAAGATCCATATCGCGGTCGTTGAAAGGAATATCACGATCAAAATGCCCAGCGGCGTACCGGAAAATGTCACAAAGAACTTCACCGCGATCATTCCCGGCGCGATCTGTGCACTTATCTTCTGCATCGTAAGGATCCTCTTCGGTCTGACACCTTACGGCAATGTCGTAGATGCTGTATATGCGCTGCTGCAGACACCGCTCTCCAACATCACAGGCAGTCTGCCCGGCTTCATCATCCTGATCATCTGTGCCCAGCTGCTGTGGTTCGTCGGCGTACACGGCTCCTATACTGTACTGGCTGTCCTGTTCCCGATCTGGTTCACCTATGTCGGCGATAATATGGCTGCAGCTGCTGCCGGCCAGACGATCCCCCATATGTGGAACATCTCAATGTATGACTTCGCATGCAACGGCGGCTGCGGCTGCACCCTGGGACTTGTCATCGTCATGGCACTGTTCGCAAAATCAAAGCGTTATAAGTCCTTCTCAAAACTCGTGCTGCCGGTAGGCCTGTTCAACATCAATGAACCTGTCGTCTTCGCAATGCCGCTGATGTACAACTTCATGTTCATCATCCCGTTCCTGCTTGTCCCGATCCTCTCACTGCTGCTTGCATATGTCTTTATCCAGCTTGGCCTGATGCCGATCCCTACCGGTATTATCGGATTCAGCTCCATGCCCATCTTCATCTACGGCATCCTGCAGGGTTCCTGGAAGATCGGCGTCTATCAGATCATAGCTACACTGATGAGCGCTGCGATCTGGTATCCGTTCTTCAAGGCTGCTGACAAAATCGCTTATAAAGAAGAACAGGATGCAGCACTTGCAGAGGATTCAGCTGACTGAACACCTGTAAAAAAAGCTCCTTAACGGAGCTTTATGTATTGGAAAGGAAAACAAAAATGAAATATTTCACGGATCATTTCTTATGGGGTGCTTCAACAAGTGCCTTCCAGGTCGAAGGCGGCTATAACGAAGGCGGCAGGGGCCTGGCTACGACAGACGTACAGAAAGTACCCGAAGGTACAGCCGATACAAAAACTGCTGCCGATCATTACCATCACTGGAAAGAAGATGTCGCACTGATGGCGGAACTTGGCCTGAAGACTTACCGCATGAGCTTCTCATGGAGCCGCATCATGCCGGATGAAACATTGAAGCCGAACGCGGAAGGACTGGCTTTCTATGACCGGCTGATCGATGCGCTGCTTGAAAACGGGATCGAACCCCTTGTCACACTTTATCATTTCGAATGTCCCCAGGCTCTTGTTGACGCATTCGGCGGCTGGAAGAGCAGGAAGATGATCGATGCCTTTGAGGCGTATGCAAAGGTCTGCTTCACACATTTCAAAGGCAGGGTCACCAAGTGGGTCACTGTCAATGAACAGCTGATCGCCACAGCCGCAGGCAATCTGAACGGGAACCACGAAAAGGATCCGGTACAGAATCTCAGAAATATCTGGCAGATGAGCTACCATGTCTCGCTGGCGGAACACAAAGCCTTTGCGGCACTCCGAGAGATCGACCCGCAGGCACAGATCGGCCCGGTCTGCGCGATCCAGGTCGTATATCCCCTGACTTCCAGGGCGCAGGATATCAGCGCTGCCTGGCAGGCGGAGGAACTGATGGAATTCTGCCTGCTGGACATGAGTGTACGCGGTGCCTGGTCACCTTTTGTACGGTCTTATCTCAAGTCGCATGACCTGTATCCCGAAACGGAAGAAGGGGATGAAGCCATCCTGAAAGGATCAACCTGTGATTTCATCGGCGTCAATTATTATTTCAGTGTCTGTGCCAGGGAAAAGACAGGACCTGTCAACTATCATCAGCCCCCGTTCTGGGTCTCGGATCTCTATGACATCTGTGCCAATCCCTATCTTGAAAAGACAGAATGGATGGATATGGGCATCGATCCGGAAGGCTTGCGTACCGGCATGGAAAAGATATACCAGCGCTACCAGCTGCCGATGATCATCACGGAAAACGGCATGGCAGTCAGCGAACAGCCGAATGAAAACGGTGAGATCCATGATACGTACAGGACAGAATATCTGCACGCCCATCTCCTGCAGATCCACAAAATGCTGGAAGAGGGGATCGATATCCTGGGTTACTGCCCGTGGTCCTTCCTCGATGTTGTTTCCTCCCACCAGGGCTTCGCGAAAAGATACGGACTGGTCTATGTCGACAGGACGGAAACAGACCCGAAAGACTGCCGCAGGATCCGGAAGGACAGCTTCTACTGGTATCAGAAGGTCATTCGTGAGAATGGAATAGAAGACGAATTATGCTAAACTGATTACGGAGACAGCTTATGAATGACAGAATCTCAATGGGTTCCGTATCGGAAAAACTGCTGAACTTTATCGATACGGCGCAGGTCCACGATTCTTATTATGAGATCGCCCTGACCCTGGTAAAAAACTATGAAAAAGTGAAGACCATGCCCATCGCGGAAATGGCTGATCTTTGTTATGTGTCCCAGGCGACCATTTCCCGCTTCTGCCGTTTTCTCGGATATGAAAATTTCAAGAGGTTCCACGATGATATGAATCTGGAGTTCCGGCTGCTCGACGATTATACCGGACAGTTCCGCTCGCTTCTGCGGTCAAGTGACCGCAAGGCAGCGGAGATGTATCAGGAAAGGGTAAGGAAGAATCTTGAGACAGCCCTGAGCGAGGAGAACTTCCGGGAGATCCGCAGGGCTGCGGATCTGATCGCTGCCGGCAAAAGGACTGCATTCTTCTCCCATCATTTCCTCTGGGATGCAGGTCATTACTTCCAGACCAAGATGATCATGATGGACAGATATATCGAACTCTACCAGTCCTATGACAACCAGATGAAATGTGCGCAGTCCCTGGATGAAGACTGCACAGCCATAATATGTTCGGCAGGAGGAACGTATTTTTCCTACTACCGTGACCTGACAGGCACCATCCTGAATTCAAAAGCGAAAGTCATCGTTCTGACACAGAATGTGAACTCCAACCTGATCAACGGTGCAGACCTGGTCATCCGCTGCGGTGAGACCAATCAGGATGATACCGGCAAGTTTGCCATGCTGGCTGTGATCGATCATCTGGTCCTGCAGTTTATGAAAAGACATTACAGTATACATAAAGGAGAGAACCTGAATGACTGAAGAAAGATTCCTGGTCGGTTCCGCCACAGCAGGCGGCCAGGTCGAAGGCAATAACACAAACAGCGACACATGGGCGCAGGAATATATGAAGACCGGGGGATATAAAGAACCCTCCCTCGATGCGGCAGACCATTACCATACATACCGCGAGGATATCCGCATGATGCACGAAGCAGGGCTGAATGCCTACCGCTTCTCCTTTGAATGGGCAAGGATCGAACCGGAGAAGGGCAGGTTCGATGAAAAGGAGATGGCCCATTACCTGGATATGGTCGATGCATGTCACGAATACGGCATTGAACCGGTCATTACCCTCCTGCACTTTGTATGCCCGAAATGGCTCATTACCGAAGGCGGCTGGGAAGCCGACACGACACCGGAATACTTTGCCCGCTATACGGAATATGTCGCCGAACATCTCAAAGGGAAGAACATCCGCTGGATCGTTACGATCAACGAAGCCAATATGGGCACGCTGATCGCAGGCTATCTGGAAAAGATCATGAAACATACCGACGGCGCCGGCCTGCAGATCGGCATGGACCTTGAAAAGATGGCGGAACAGCAGGAAATGGCGAAGAAGGAGAACCTTGAGGTCTTCGGTGTTGAGAACGCGGCAGTCTTTACCTCCCCGCGTTCCGCTCACGGCGACGGGATCGTCTGCACGGCCCATAAGAAGGCAGTCGAAATCCTGCACAGGATCCTGCCTGAAACAAAGGTGGGTTTAAGCCTTTCCGTCCGTGACCTGCAGTATACCGAAGGCGGGAAAGAGAATGCGGACAAGGACTGGGAGAAAGACTTCCTCCATTACCTGCCTGCGATCGAAAACGATGACTTCTTCGGCATCCAGACATATACCAGGGCGATCTTCTCTGACAAAGGGGAAGAGGATCCGGCTCCGGGCATGCCTGTCACACAGATGGGGTATGAATACTATCCCGAATGCGCGGAACATGTGATCCGCAGGGTCCATGAATCCTTTAAAGGGGACCTGCTGATCACAGAAAACGGCATCGCCACCGATGACGATACCGTAAGGGTGAAATATATCGAAACGGCACTGGACGGCGTCCTGAAATGCCGCGATGAAGGCCTTCCCATCAAGGGCTATCTGTACTGGTCCTTCATCGACAACTGGGAATGGCAGAGCGGCTATTCCATGCAGTTCGGCCTGGTATCCCTGGACAGGGACAACCAGATCCATACACCCAAACCGAGCCTTGCGTTCCTCGGCTCGTATACAGGGAAATGATCCATACGGAAGGTGCGGCAGCTGCCGCACCTTTCTGTCAGATGAAATAAGCCGGACTATACGAAAAACAGAAATAGGATCCGCAGTCCCAAATGAAAATGTCATCCGTGCGATGACATTTTCAGTCTGTGGTGTACCCGGCATGGGTGACAGCTAGACGGTGAAAGTCCGTTGCGTGCATGACAGTGGGAAACGCCAGCCGAAGGCAAGGGTGTCCATCGCGAGGTGGAATCTGAAGGAAGCCGGATGTTTCG
>JAILQT010000104.1 GCA_024698805.1 Solobacterium sp. | reverse complement strand
TCACCTTCACTGATATAGATGTACTCGATCAGATCGTAGATGTCATGATAGTGATAATAAAATGTCTGCCGGTTGAGCCCGCAGTCATTTGTCAGATCAGCGATCGTGATTTTATCCAGAGGTTTTTCCTGGAGAACTTTTTTTAAAGACTCCGCCAGAGCCTGCTTCGTTGATTCGGTCATAATTACTCCTACGACAATTATTGTAAATTAATACTTTCTTTTTTGCAAAAGTATGATAATATTATTTAGCACTTGCGGAAATACCCAAGCGGTTGAAGGGGCAGGCTTGGAAAGCTTGTAGGTCGGTAACACGGCGCCAGGGTTCAAATCCCTGTTTCCGCGCCATATGAAAAAGAGCCTTGAAAATAAAGGCTTTTTTTGTGCTTCAATATGCCTGCGGCTACATTTTACCGCATTTTATGATCCGGCTTCCGGCCTGCTGCATGGATCAGGGGATCACGGAACAGGTCTGTTTGCACAGGATGAATGTGAACGAGCGGAGGAGCTTTAATGCATTTTTAATATGTAAGCGTTATCATGTGAAAATCAGCAGGGACTTGATCTAATTCAACGTATATTTTCCCTTCATTTTGGTATAATTCTGTTCTGTAAGGAGTCAATTATGAGTATTTTTGATATTCTGACGCTATTCGGCGGCCTTGCAATGTTCCTGTACGGAATGAGGCTGATGGGTAACGGTCTGAAAGAAAGCTCATCCGGCACGCTGAAGGTCGCCATGGAACATGTTACCAACAATATGTTCAAGGCATTTATGCTGGGAATGCTGGTAACAGCGATCATCCAGTCGTCTACTGCGACGATCGTGATCACGTCCGGCCTTGTGGCTGCAGGCATTATCACGCTGAAGCAGTCGCTGGGCATTATCGTCGGCGCCAACGTCGGTACGACGATCACCGGACAGATCATCCGTCTGCTTGACATTGATTCATCTTCCGGGGCATGGCTGCAGCTGTTCAAGCCGTCAACGCTAGCTCCGATCGCACTGATCATCGGCATCATCATGATCATGGGCATGAAATTCAAGCATTCCAAGTCGGTAGGCAATATCCTGATGGGCTTCGGGATCCTGTTCAGCGGTCTGATGAATATGACGTCCGCAGTGGAAACACTGAATGAAACAGGCATATTTGAATCATTGTTCAGTTCCCTCGGTTCCAATCCGGTAATCGGGTACCTGACAGGTGCTACTGTTGCGTTCATCCTGCAAAGTTCGTCCGCGACGATCGGTATCCTGCAGGCATTCTCGCAGTCCGGCAAGCTGCTGTTCAGTTCGATCTATGCGGTCATCGTCGGTGTATACCTCGGTGACTGCGTGACGACAGCGATCGTCTGCTGGATCGGCGCAAAGGCTGAGGCCAGAAGGGTCGGTATCGTGAATATCGTATATAATCTCTGCAAATCCGCACTCGTTCTTTCCGTAGTCGGGATCCTGAAGTCGATCGGCATGCTCGACGGCATCTGGAACAGTGTCGCCAATACCGGGTTTATCGCAGATACGAATACGATCTTCAATCTCGTATGCGCGGCAGTCCTGCTTCCGTTCATGCCTGCTTTTGAAAAGCTGAGCCTGAAGCTCGTCAAAGATGATGAAGTCAAAGAAGAGAACAAATATGCGGATAAGCTTGATGCCCTGAACCCGGCATTCTTTTCCACGCCGGCCCTGGCGCTCAAAAGCTGCTATGAACTGCTTCTCGCGATGTTCTATGCTTCACGCGACAATATCGAAAAGTCACTGAAACTGCTCAGGACATATGATGAATCTGTCGTTGAAGAGATCGAAGAGGAAGAGCAGAACATCGACCTGATGGCCGACAGGCTGGCAAGCTATCTCGGTTCCCTCTCCGGGAATCTGCAGATGGACTCCCATCTGCTGATCCTGAACCAGTATTACAAAGTCGTAACGGAGTTTGAGAGGCTCAGCGACTATGCAGTGAACATAAGTGAAGTCGCACAGGATCTTGAAAAGAAGGACGTGCATCTGTCATCGCTGGCACTGAGCGAGCTTGATCTTCTGGATGATATCCTGGCAAAGATCCTGGATCATACGGAAGAGACTTTCAAGAAGAGGGATGTCGACCATGCCTATGAGATCGAACCCCTAGAAGAAGTGGTTGACGACCTCACGGCGGAAATGAAGAAGAACCATATGATGAGGCTTCAGCGCGGCGAATGCAGCGTTTATGCTGGTACGGATTTCATGGACATCCTCGCGTATATCGAAAGGATCAGTGATATCTGCTCCGATGTAGGCGCGGCAGTCGTAGCGAGAGTCAATCCCGATCTCGGCGATCTCGCGCATGATTATATCCAGTATCTGCATTCCGGGAACGACCAGAGATTCAATCTGGCTTATGCGAACGCGAAAGACTACTATTTCGGCAAACTGGAACAGATCAGTTCGGATGAGATCGAGGAACAGGAGATCGTCCTGCACACAGGATAAGAGAGTATTTCCCTTGCGGAAATGCTTTTTTTATATAGAAAAACAGGTCATTCAGACCTGTTGTCATTCAAGTGTGCCTGTCAGTGTGACGGTGAAGTTCATCGTCTGTTTGTCCCGTTCAATGACAAGTTCCAGAGTATCACCAACTTTTTTATCCCTGAGTATCTGAGACAGTTCAGCGTAAGTCGAGATCTCTGTTCCGTCGGCAGATACGATCCTGTCATAGGACCGCAGGCCTGCAGCTTCCGCACCGGACCCGGAGATGATATCCGTGATGTACAGGCCGGCCGTGTATCCGCCGTAATCGGAAGAGACTTCCTGCAGATATACACCGAGTGTTGCCCTGTTGGTCACTTTGCCGTTCGTGATCAGTTCTTCCGCGACCTCCATTGCCGTATTGACCGGGATCGCAAAGCCGAGACCTTCGATCAGCGCGCCGCTGGACGTTGTACCGGAATCCTTTGCGTTTACAATGCCGATCAGGTTCCCGCTGCCGTCAAACAGTCCGCCGCCGGAATTGCCGCTGTTGATCGCCGCATCCGTCTGGATCAGGTTCATAGGCTGGTTGTTGATGACGATCTCCCTGCTCGTTGCGGAGATGATGCCGTCCGTGACAGTTCCGCCGAGCGTGCCGAGCGGGTTGCCGATCACGATGGCGGTGTCACCTGTCTGGATCTTCGAGGAGTCGCCGATCGTAGCCGGGGTCAGATTTTCCGCTTCGATCTTCAGGACGGCGATATCGGATTTCTGATCCTTTCCGATCAGTGTTGCTTCAAATTCACGTCCGTCAAACAGGGTAACGGTGAAACTTTCTCCATCTTCAACGACATGGTTGTTCGTGACGATGTAGCCGTTCTCGGAGATGATGACGCCGCTGCCTGCTCCCTGGCTCTGGTATGTGCCGCCGAAGAAGCCGTATGTCTGCACTGTCCCGGTGTAGGTGATCTCCACGACACTCGGGGAAGCCTTGGTCGCCACATCGGCGATCGTCATGGCTGCCGAATTGCTGTTCATATTGGCGGCGGGGGAGACAGACTGGCTGTCCGTCTGGTGATAGACGACTGCACTCTGTTCCGATGCATATTTCCGTGCTGCGATCCAGCCTCCAGCAATGCCGCTCGTCAGTCCTACGAGAAGCGACAGCAGCATTCTCAGGATGAGGATCAGCGTCGTGTTCGATTTTTTCGGTTTTGCATTTGTGTACTGCGTATAGGAAGGGGTCGTATTATAATCTGTCAGGCCCTCTGGTCTTCTGAATTCTGACATATGTTATATCCTCCTTTAAACACGTTCATTGTAGTTCCCGAATGTGAACGATATGTGAACGATATGTTAAAACAATGCGTATTTTTTATTTTTTTGACCCGCTGAAGAACAGGCCGAAGAAAGCACCGATGGATCCGCCGATGATATGCGTCAGCTGCGAGATATTGTCCCTTACGATGATGCCTTCATAGATCTGCTGTGAGATGTAGAAAGCAGCCGCGATCAGCAGGGTCAGCGGTATGCCTTTTCCTTCGCCGGTGATGCTCGCCAGCAGGATGAAAGCGAATACGATGCCCGACGCCCCGAGAAGGCCTGTATTCTGCGGCAGGAAGACATGCACGATGCCTGTCACAAAGGCAACGGCGATGATGATCTCAAACAGGTTGAGGGAGCCGTATTTCTCTTCAAGCAGGGGGCCGACCAGCAGGAACAGGATCATATTACCGGAATAGTGGTTCCAGTCCGCATGGCCGAGCACATGCGTGAACAGCCGCAGATACGTCAGGGGATCGGACCAGGAGCCTTTAGAGCACATGAAGAACTGCGTATTGGACCATCCTGCTGTCAGGTAATTTGCGATCAGCACGATGCCGCTGATCAGTGCGAATGAAAGCACGACGGGTGAATTGAACCGGATCTTTTTCATATATTCCTCCGCAACAACTACCATTATAATGTCCTGGAATCCGCCTGCAATGTTTCTGATTGTTAAATTTTATGAATGTAAGTATACTTTTATAGAACTGAGGTGACTATGGCTAAGAAGAAAACAAAGAAAAAAAACAAGAGCACGAATAAGGCCCCGCAGAACAGACCGGTGCAGTCCGGACCTGTAAAGAACCCGGAAGTCAACGCAGCGATCAATGCGCTGAAGGAAGGCAATTCCATAGAGAAACAGGCGGCGTTCGGCGATGCGCTCCGCCGCGCAAGACTGCTCTCACCGTGTGAATTCGATATCGACATCAAACCCGATGAAAACGGCAGGCTGCCGCAGCTGAAGCCTTCACAGATCCGGTTTTTGCTGCTGAATACAAACGACGGAAAGACGTTCTTCCCGGCATTCACCGATATTGAATCGGTCAATGCGTTCAAACTCGGTGAAGAAAAACACAGAAACAGCGTCGTCCGGACGATCAGTGATTATGACCAGCTCGTAAACGCACCGAACAACAAGGCTGAAGGGATCATTATCAATCCCGGTAAGGACAATATGGTCGTTCCGAAAGCCATGCTCGGCATCCTGAGCGGACGCATCAAGCCGAAACCCGCTGCCCAGCCGGCAGAAGCACCCGTGCAGCAGCCGGAAGTGCCGGTAAAGGTCACATATGCCGAACCGGCAGTCTATCCGACAAGGATGGTCAATGCGGTCTATGAGTTCTGTGCCGGAAGACCCGAAGTCAGCCGCGTATGGTTCAAACAGAAGAACGCCGGACCGGACGTATCCTTTATTTTCATCATCGAAGCGGATGAAAAAGCAGCGGATATCCTGAGCGGCGCAGCGGAAGCAGCGAATGCCCAGGCGAAGGATGTTCCTGCCGAAGCGGTCTTCGTGACAGATGAACTGATGAAGGAAGCTGTCAAAGAAGCTTTCCCGCTCTATGACAGGGAACTCGGCATCTGATGGACAGGAATGACACAGGGATCCTCACCGAGGATCTTTTCAGTGAGATGCTTGCGGAAGAAGATGCGCAGCCGTACCGTTTCCCGGGCGCGGAAAAGCTTCTGATGAAACGCATGCAGGAAATGCATATCATCAGCGAAGACCAGGCGGGGATCTGCGCATATGAAGCAGACCCGTGGCAGATCCGTCTGCTGTATGTACGGAATGGATACAGGTCGCAGGGAATCGGACACAGGCTCGTTGAAGCTGTCCGGCAGGAAGCGCAGCAGGCATGTGCTGCCAGGATCACAGCCGAAGTGACACCTTCCCAGAAGAATTTCTATGAAAAGGAAGGTTTCCTGAAGCGCGCGGAAGGACAGACAGATACATATGAATACCTTCTGGGGAAGGAACTGCTGGGCAGGACCGTGACAGCGGAGATCGAACATGCGCTCGGCAGCTATCATCCCGGGATACCGGATCTTGCATATCCGCTCAATGCCGGGTATATCCTGTATAACGGCGGCGTCATCGACGCTTATGCGGTCACGGATGAGCCGTGCGATGCATTCACCGGAATCGTCTGTGCCGTGCTGTGGCGCAGGAACAGCGACGGGATCCGCGTGATCCTTGCAAGGGCAGGCGAGATGACCGATAAGGACAGGGTGCTCTCCCTGATCGGCATCCTGGAACAGGGTGATGACGTATATATCGAATGGGCCGTTTGACCGGCCTTTTCTTGTTAATGCCTGCATACTGCTGCAGCCGGGGCGTATATCCGGCAGTGGGACCATCTTTTCAGTGCAGGAAAGTCAAAATCACGGGAAGGATACTGTATAATACCGCTTAAGAGGTTCTGTTTATGTCAATGCGTCAGCGAGGCGGTCATTTTCTGACTGAAGAAGAAAAAAAGGCGGCACCGAAGGTCACAAAGGAACTGATCCTGCGCGTGCTCTCGTACATGAAACCATACAGGGTCCAGTTCGTGATCGTATTCATAGCGATCATTATCTCCTCATTCCTGGGCATCTACCCGTCGATCCTGACAGGCAAGATCATCGATGAAGGACTGATCGGCAGAAGCATGCCGAAACTGATCACGTTCATCATGCTGTCGCTCGGCGTGACCGTAGGCGCCAACCTGATCGGTGTGCTCGAAAGCTATATGAACACCTGGATCGCGCAGCATATCACTTTTGACATGCGCAACCAGATGTATGAACACCTGAGCCGGATGTCGACGCGCTTTTTCATGGAGAGTCACCAGGGGGACATCATCACGCGCATGACCAGCGACATCGACGGCGTCCGGCAGGTGATCGTCAATACCTTTACGAGCATCCTGTCCAATTCGATCACGCTGGTGATCGCCCTGATCGCCATGTTCCGGATGAACTGGTTCTTCGCGGTGCTCGCACTGGTGATCGTGCCGCTGTTCGCGCTGCCCGCCAGGAGCGCCGGTCAGAAACGGTGGCAGCTGACACGGGAATCCCAGGAGTGCAACGACCAGATCAATTCGATCCTGAATGAGACGCTCAGTGTATCCGGCCAGCTGCTGGTCAAACTGTTCGGCATGGAGGATTTCGAGATCCGCCGTTATAAGCGCTTCAATAAAAAGATGACGCAGCTGAATATACGGGAGTCCATGGCAGGCAGGTGGTTCCGCGTCGTCATCAGCTCGATCAGTTCCGTAGGACCGATGCTGCTGTATCTGAGCGGCGGCATCCTGATGATGAAGTATGACAGGAATATCACCGTCGGCGACATCACCGTCCTTGTATCGCTGCTGAGCCGCATGTACGGACCGGTCAACTCCCTGCTCAATATCCAGACGGACTGGATCCGCGCCATGGCAATGTTCACGAGGATCTTCAGCTATTTCGATATGAAGCCGGAGATCGAAAATGCACCGGATGCCTTAAAGCCGGATCACGCGGACGGGGACATCGAATTCCGGAATGTATCGTTCCGCTACAATGAAGAGAAGATGATCCTGAAGGATATCAGCTTCCGCCTGGAGCACGGACGCAGCATCGCGATCGTCGGACCGTCCGGTTCCGGGAAATCCACGACCGTGAACCTGATCCCGCGTCTGTATGACGTGACAGACGGCGAAGTGCTGTTTGACGGCAATGATGTCAGGAAACTTGACCTCGCATGGCTGCGCAGCCAGATCGGCATCGTAACGCAGGATACCTACCTGTTCAACGGTACGATCCGTGAGAACCTGATGTATGCCAATATCAAAGCCAGCGAAGAAGATATGATGGAAGCCTGCAGGAAGGCCAATATCCATGATTTCATCATAAAGCAGGAAAACGGATACGATACCCAGGTGGGAAACCGGGGACTGAAACTCTCCGGCGGTGAGAAGCAGCGCATCTCCATTGCCCGTGTCCTGCTGAAGGATCCGTCCGTCATGATCTTTGATGAAGCGACCGCCTCTCTGGATTCCATATCCGAGAAGGCGATCCAGGACGCGATCGACCCCCTTGTCACTTCAAGGACAAGCATCCTGATCGCGCACAGGCTGTCAACGATCCTGGCGGCTGATGAGATCCTTGTGATTAAAGACGGCGTGATCGCCGAAAGGGGCACGCATGAGCAGCTGGTCAATGCCGGCGGCGTTTATACAGAACTGTATGATACGCAGTTCAAACCTGAACTGCATGAAAAAAAGGAGGGAAATCCATGCTGAAAGCATTCGTAAACTGCAGGATCTTCGACAGTGAAGATACCGCATTCGCCATTGACGGGGACCGTATCGTCAAAACAGGAAGTGATGAAGATATCCGCGCATTTGCGGAAGAAGATGTGATCACGGATCTGCAGGGCATGTTCGTCGTGCCGGGCTTCATCGATACGCACCTGCATATGCTGGGCCTCGGTTATACGCTGACCAATGCGGACCTGACCGGGTGCAGGAGCGCAGCAGACGTCATCCGTGTGCTGCAGGCGCACTGCAAAAACCTGAACGAAGGCGACTGGCTCATCGGCAGGGGATATAACGAAGACCATTTCGACGACGGCAGCGTTCTGACAAAGGAACTGCTGGACCGGTATTTCCCGGACCGTCCGGCTGCCCTGAAGCGTGTCTGCGGCCATGTCATGACGGTCAATTCAAGGACGCTTGAACTCGCCGGCATCTGTGCCGATACGGAGTGCGACGGCGGCAGGATCCTCTTCGATTCCGGAAGGGTCGAAGAAAACGGGATCGCAGTGATCCAGGAAGTGCAGCCGAGACCGGATGCAGATGCGATCCGGGCCTACCTGCACAAGGCAATGGATTTCTGCAATACAAAAGGGATCACATGCGCTGCCAGCGATGACTTCATCAGCATTACTAGCGACCAGCCCCTTGTCCTGGATACCTTTGAAAAGATGTCGTTCCGTTCGGATATGACGGTAAGGATCAACGAACAGTGTGAATTCACGGATATCGACCAGTTCGCTGCTTTCCTGGACGACGGCTATACGATGGATGTCGGCAATGATCTCTTCCGCATCGGCCCCCTGAAGCTGATCACGGACGGATCCCTAGGCGCCAGGACGGCAGCCATGTCGCGCCCGTATCACGATATGCCTTCTGAACAGGGGTATATGTGCATGGATGAGGACGAGATCCGCATGTATACAAAGCTTGCGAATAAGTTCAATATGGGTACGATCTGCCATGCGATCGGCGACGAAGCTGTCGATAAGGTCCTGGCTGTATTCAAAGACGAAGTACTGGAAGGGAATCCCCTGCATCACGGCCTTGTACACTGCCAGATCATGCGCCCTTCTCAGATCGCGCAGGTGCTGAAGCAGCACCTGAGCTGCTATATCCAGACGCTTTTTATCGATTATGATTCCTCGATCCTGAAGGACAGGGCAGGCAGCCTTCTCGCAAGATCTTCCTATCCGTTCCGGACGCTCTATGAAGGAACACTCACATCCAACGGCTCCGATGCGCCGGTCGAGACACCTGACCCGATCCGGGGCATACAGCTTGCCGTGACCAGGAAGTCCCTTGACGGTAAGAGTCAGATGGAACCGTCCGAATGCCTGAGCGTCGACCAGGCGATCCGTTCCTATACGGTCAAAGGCGCAGAACAGCTCTTTATGGATGACAGGCTGGGATATATCCGCGAAGGCTGTTATGCCGACTTTGCCGTGATCGACAGGGATATACGCGAATGCGAACCGGAAGATATCTCCAAAGCTTCTGTCGTATGCACATATATGAACGGAGAGAAGGTATTTGAAAAATGATCCGCGACATCAGGAATGAGGATATCGGACAGTGTCTGGATATATACAATCACTACATCCTGCATTCCGATGCGACATTCGAGACGGAAGTGCTTTCCACACAGGAATTCACGCAGCGTGTCCATGACACCTGCAGGGATTACCCGTGGCTCGTTTATGAAGAAGACGGCAGGGTGCTGGGCTATGCATATCTCAGTGCGTTCAATCCGCGGCAGGCATACTGCCGGACGGCAGACCTTGCGATCTATGCAGACTGTAAGGAAACTGGCAGGGGGATCGGCAGACAGCTGATGCAGGCTGTCCTGTCCCTGGCAGAGAGGGACGGATACCGCCATATCGTATCGATCATCACGGAAGGCAACACTGCGAGCATCCGCCTTCATGAAAGCGCCGGATTCGAACATAAGGCATTCTTTGAGGGACTCGGCTTTAAGAACGGAAAGGTGCTGGGCGTGCATTACTATGTCCTGAAGACCGGATACAGCGGTCCGCTGCACGAGCCGGTGAATCTGCCCTATGAGTGAGATGCGGTGTGTGCTTGCGGGCGTACAGCTCAGGGACGACCGCGATTTCACAGAGCGTTTTCAGGAAACGAACGCACTCTGTGAAGCGTGCGGCTTCGTGACTGTCGGGACACTTGTCCAGCGCTCGCGCACCCTGGATCCCAATACCGGGCTGCGCAGCGGCAAAGCCGCGGAACTTGCCGCCCTGTGCCGGCAGAGCAGCGCGGATATCATCGTCCTGCATAATAATGTCAGTGCCGGCTGTGCCGCAAGGCTTGCGCAGCTCACGGAAACGGAAGTCATTGACAGGACAGCGCTGATCCTCAGGATATTCTCCATGCGCGCCAGGACAAAGGAAGCCCGGCTCCAGACGGAGATCGCAAGACTCTCCTACCTGCTGCCCGTCAGTACTTCGGAGGATACGGAAAGCCATAAACGCGGCGGCTCCTATGCCAACAGGGGTGCCGGCGAGATGCGCAGGGCACAGCTCGCTTCCCGCTACAGGGGCAGGATCGCCGCGCTGAAAAAAGAACTTGCGGCACTCGAAAGAAGGGGCATGCAGTCGGAAAAACGCAGGAATGA
>JAILQT010000098.1 GCA_024698805.1 Solobacterium sp. | reverse complement strand
CGGGATCAAAATACCCACTCACCTCCACGTGCTCTAAACAAAGCTATCCTCTACTTACAGAATAGCAGAAACAGCGCTGGAGACTGATTATTCATAACGTATTTGTGACGGCGCCACACGCGCCGTAATGGAGGAAATTATGAAGAAGATCCTGACCGTACTTGCGGCAGTATTGCTGTATGCAGGCTGCGCCGGACCTGCTGTGCACCCTGCAGACGGACTGTACACAAAAGACGGGGAAACACCCGGTATCGATACGCCGTACCTGATCCTCCGGGATGAAGATATGACATATATCATGAACGTGGCAGTGTCGTACCAGCCTTCGGGAAGGTTTGACCAGAACGGCGGGATGCTCATACTGAAGACGGAATACCTGGATCAGGAACTGGTACTGTCTTTCCGGATCCGGGATGAAGATACGCTCGTATACCAGGCTGCCGGCTCTGTTATATGCGATGGGATGAACGCGCCGGTAGACGGGACAGTATTCCGGCTGTATGATGAAAATGATGATTGAAAAAGCAGAAGTAAAAGATATACCGCAGCTGGTCGAAATGCGGCTGGCTTATCTTGACGAAGACACCGGGCCGGATGAAGGACAGAAACAGGTGATCCGTGAAAGCCTTCCGGACTATTTTGAACGGAATCTGAACAGGACCATTTTCTGTTATGTCTGCAGGGAACAGGGGACGATCGTTTCCTGTGCATTCCTGCTCCTGGTCGAAAAGCCGATGAGCCCGTCTTTCATGAACGGGAAGACCGGCACGGTCCTCAACGTATATACAAAGCCGGAATACAGGAAGCGCGGCTATGCAGGCCGGATCATGGACAGGCTGGTCGAAGAAGCGGGAAACATGGGCTTGTGCAGGATCGACCTGCTGGCGACGGAAGCCGGCGCACCCCTGTACAGGGCCAAAGGTTTCAAAGAAGATACAGGGCATTATGTACCTATGAAATACATTGTTAACGGAGGGCTTCATGGCGTTTGACTACAAGAAGGAATATAAAGAATTCTATATGCCGAAGAACAGGCCTGCGCTCGTCACAGTGCCGGCGATGAACTATATCGCGGTAAGGGGAAAAGGGGACCCCAATACGGAAGACGGTGATTACCAGAAGGCGATCGCCCTCCTGTACGGTATCGCGTATACGATCCGGATGAGCAGGAAAGGCGGCCATGAGATCGAAGGGTTCTTCGATTATGTCGTCCCGCCCCTGGAAGGCTTCTGGCAGCAGGACGGCGTCGAAGGCGTCGATTATCTGCATAAGGAGAATTTCAGCTGGATCTCCGTCATCCGCCTGCCCGACTTTGTGACGCCCGAAGATGTCGAATGGGCGAAACGGGAAGCTGCCGTGAAAAAGAAAACGGATTTCTCCGCCGTTGAATTCCTGAGTGTGGAAGAAGGGCTTTGCGTGCAGTGCATGCATCTGGGCCCGTATGACGATGAACCGGCGACCGTGGAGCGTATGCATGCCTTTGCGGAAGAACAGGGGTACGTCCCGGACATTTCCGATAAGCGCCTGCACCATGAGATCTATCTGAGCGACGCGAGGAAGACTGCCCCGGAAAAGCTGAAGACAGTCATCCGCCACCCCATCAGGAAAGCTTAGACATGCGGGAAAGAAAACGCAGCTGCATCGCTGCGCTGGCTTTGCTGGCGGTGCTGGCAGCAGGCTGCACCGGTACGCAGGGCACTGTTTCCGAAAAGGCGGAATTCACCGTCGGGGAGGATATCCGCAAAGGGGATATCACGGAATTTTATTATACATATGATTCGTCCGCGTTCCCGCCGGAGTACCGGAGATACCGCTTCTATACGGAAGACTGGAAGTATTATTTTTATCATGAAAAACGGGAAGGGGAAGAATGGCCCCTTACGGAAAAGCATATTACTGTCTCCGGCACCGTAAATATGGCGGAAGACGGCTGGGACGGATTCTTCGGATACCTGGAGGGAGGCACAGTCGTTGAATGCGGGGAAAACCTGGATTCCGGTGATGCCGGACCGTGGCTGTACCTGTACTGGAAAAATGACGGCGGCGAATACCGGGAGTTCGCATTCCCTTCCCGGCAGGCGCTGGCTTCCTTTGAAGAATACTGTGAAAAGATGAAAGGGGAATAAGGATGGCTTCTTCCGGATCATTTCTGAACGATATCCTCCTGCGCATCGGCATGCACGATGACATCACGTACAGGCAGATGATGGGGGAATATATCCTGTACTGCCGCGGGAAGATCTTCGGCGGCATCTACGACGACCGCTTCCTTGTGAAGGATACGCCTTCCTCGCGCAGGCTGATGCCGGATGCGGACAGGGAAGCACCGTACGAGGGCGCGAAGGAGATGCTCGCAGTCCCGGATTCCGCGGACAGGGAGTTCCTCACGGAACTGATCGAATCGATGTACGGCGAACTGCCGGATACGAAGAAACGAAAAGGATCATCCCGCAAAGGATGATCCTTTTGATCTCAGTCTTCGATATAGACGCGCTTCATGACGACCGGTTTGACCGGCTTGTCACGGAAGCTCGTTTTGACAAGTGCGATCTCGTCAACGGTCTCGATGCCTTCAACGACATGGCCGAACGCAGCGTACTGTCCGTCCAGATGCGGCGCGTCCCTGTGCATGATGAAGAACTGCGACGTTGCGCTGTTCGGATCCATCGTGCGGGCCATGGAGATGACGCCCCGGACATGTTTGATCGGGTTCTTCACGCCGTTGGTGCGGAATTCGCCCTTGATCGGCTTGCCGCTCCCGCCGGCGCCTGTACCGGTGGGGTCGCCTCCCTGGATCATGAAGCCGGGGATGATGCGGTGGAAGGTCAGACCGTCATAGAATCCTGCTTTGACGAGGGACAGGAAGTTCTCGACTGTGATCGGGGCACTCTGCGGATCGAGTTCAAGCTTGATCGTATGACCGTTTTCCATTTCAATAATGACCATGATTCCTCCTTATTTGATATGCCAGATATCCCTGTTGTAGTCATTGATCGTGCGGTCGCTGGAGAAGAACCCGCTTCTTGCGATATTCACAAGTGACTTCCTCTTCCACCATGCACGGTTTTCATAATCATACAATGCCGTTTCCTTTACTGCACAGTAATTTTCAAGATCGAGCAGCGTCATGAACCAGTCTTTGTTCATCAGGTTGTCCCTGAGCTCTTCCAGCATCTTTCTGTCACCGATCTTCGTCAGTGCCGGATCTGTGATAAAGTCGACGCATTCGCGGATCGGTTCGGAGCCGTTGTAGAAGTCCTGCGCATGATAGCCGTTCGTATTGTACAGGCGGATGACCTCATCGCTGGATCTGCCGAAGATATAGATGTTCTCATTGCCGACGAGGCTGCGGATCTCCACGTTCGCACCGTCTGCCGTACCGAGCGTGACCGCCCCGTTCAGCATGAATTTCATGTTGCCGGTGCCGGAAGCTTCCTTGGAAGCCAGGGAGATCTGTTCGGAGATATCGCATGCCGGGATCGTGATCTCGGATTTCGTGATGTTGTAGTTCTCGATCATGACGACCTTCAGATACGGTGATACTTCCGGGTCGCTGTTGACGAGTTCCTGCAGGCACAGGATCAGGTGGATGATATTCTTCGCCATGACGTAGGCAGGGGCTGCCTTCCCGCCGAAGAATACCGTGATCGGCCGCTGCGGTCTTTCACCGCGCTTGATGCGCAGATACATATAGATGACCCACAGGGCGTTCATCTGCTGGCGCTTGTATTCATGGATGCGCTTGATCTGCACGTCGAATACGGAATCGGGGTCGACCGTGATATCCTGCGTTTCCCTGATGAACTGCGCCAGTCTCTCCTTGTTGTGATGCTTGATCTGTTCCATCTGGTCAAGGACAGGGTCGTTGTTGTAGAACTGCAGCAGTTCCTCCAGATGCAGTGCATCTGTCTTCCAGTTCTCGGAGATCAGGGAATCGATCAGGTCCGAAAGCTCATGGTTGCAGTGCATGATCCATCTGCGGAACGTGATGCCGTTCGTCTTGTTGTTGAAGCGGTGCGGGTACAGGTTATAGAAAGGACGCAGCTCCTGGTTCTTCAGGATCTCCGTGTGCAGCTGCGCGACGCCGTTGATGGAATGGGAATAATGCATGTCCATCCTCGCCATGTGGACGAGCTTCGCATCGTCGATGATCCTGATGTCATAATTGTTGTGGAAGCAGCACACGGTGCCGAAATCCAGTCCGCCGATGATCGGCACGAGCTGCGGCACGACCTGCTGCAGGTCCGCGAGGGGCCACTTCTCCAGCGCTTCCGCCAGGATCGTATGGTTCGTATAGGCGCAGACGTTCGTGACGATCTCTGCCGCCCTGCGGAAGACGATGCCTTCACTGACCAGCAGGCGTATAAGTTCCGGGATGATCAGCGAGGGATG
>JAILQT010000056.1 GCA_024698805.1 Solobacterium sp. | reverse complement strand
CAGGGAATTTTACATTACCGGTGCTGATGCTACTGCCTGTGTGAAATCCACCTGTTTCAACATGACAAAGGCCGGATATACCGTTCATGTCATCTCCGATTGTGTGACCAGCTATGACTTAAAGAAGATGCCGGAAATGCTTGCCTACTATACGGACAAGGGCTGTGAAGTCAGAAACCTTGCCTTCTATATGGGGATTTAAATATCAACACAGGAGATTGGACAATAACAGTTTCACAGGTGATTCATTGGATGATTTTGTCCGCTGCGAGAATGCTGCAGAGTGCCGGAGAAAAACAGACAGCGACCGGAAGCTTGTGCAGAATGCCTATGAAGAAAACCGGCAGCAGCGGAGCCGTTTGACGTCCAGATGGAATACAGATTATAAGAGCAGGGAGGATAAAATGAAGTTTTCCGAATATCAGGAACTGCTGCCATCCGAAATACGTGATACCGTACAGAGAATTCACGCTGAATTATCGGCGATGGGTTTTTCGGAAGAGATCAAGGAAGCGAAAAGCGGCCCTGTTTTATCGTACAGGAAGGACAGGAAGGTCCTTCTCAACTATGTATACAGGAAAAGCGGCATCAAGGTGCGGCTTTATGCTGCGGGAATTGCAGCTTATGAGGATCGCCTTGCCGTGCTCCCGGACAGTATGAAAGCAGAACTGAGAAAGGCTGCCGACTGTAAAAAACTGAACGGGCTGCCCTGTACGCCTGCCTGTCCCGGTGGATATACCTACACACTGGACGGTAAGCTGATGAAAAAATGCCGCAGCATGGCGTTTCTTATGACGCTGAATCAAAAGACTGCCGAATCTGTACAAACACTTATCCTGTGCGAGGCGGAAGAAAGATGATTCCGATTTTCGGAGGCTTATGGCATGGGAAAAGATCCGGCAGAAATGACATTGGAAGAGTTATGGGAATTATTTCCTGTCTTTCTGGTGGAGCACGATGATGGCTGGAAAGACAGCTTCAATGAGATCGCAAAAACGCTGACCGGTCTTTTGGCTGATCAGCCTGCTGTACGGATCAGTCATGTCGGAAGCACCGCCATTCCGGAAATATGGGCCAAGAATATCGTTGATGTGATGGTTGAGATCCCTCAACGCGCCGACATGAAAGATGCGGCGCAGATACTGGAACAGAACGGTTTTATCATCATGTCCTCCGGGACAAACCGGATCTCGCTCAATCAGGGATATAGGGCAAACGGATTTGCGGACAAGGTGTATCATATCCATCTGCGATACGCCGGGGACAATGATGAACTGTACTTCCGTGATTATTTGAATGAGCATCCTGGCGTGGCAAAAGAATATGAAACACTGAAGTTCCGGCTTTGGAAACAATATGAGCATAACCGGGATGCTTATACAGATGCAAAGACAGATTTTATATCCAGATGGACGGCGGAAGCACGAAAGGAATATGGAGACCGATACGGATGAATCCCCGCTGCGGGAACAGGAACTTAATAATGCCGGAGGTGAAATGGTAAAATACGAGATTATTGATTTACCTGAAATAGCAATTATTGGCAGGGAAGGCTTATGTACGAAAGAAAAGAACATAGTTCAGGATCTGTGGCAGCAGGCCAGTTCCAATTTCCGTGATATTGCGGATCTCGGAATGAAAAACACGGATGGTTCTTTTGTTGGTTTCTGGGGGGCCATGAGCGATGAAACGATGTCTTTTATGCCGTGGACGGATGGTTTCTCCAGGGGATTGTATCTCGCAGGCGGTGAAGTATATGATGATACTCCTGTTCCGGACGGATGGGTAAAATGGGTCATGCCGGTAAGAAAATAGCTTGTGACCGGGGTTCATCCGGAAAACTACGGCGTGATATTTGATTACGTGATCCAGAGCCTTATACCGGAACTTGGGATGAAGCTTGCTGGTGCGGTATGTGACTTTACGGAACCGGCAACCGGGCAGAATAAACTGTTTTTTCCCGTGGCGTGAGTACTGGTTCCATACGGACCGGCAGATACAGTTTCCGGACGGCTGGAGCAGAAAGTGCTGACGATAACAGGCGGAGGTAATGATGAAAGCAATACAAAACCCGTTGGCAGCGGAGCTGTTTCTGAAGATATATTCCTCTGCCGGCTGTGAGTCTTGAATTGATCATTACAAAGGAAGTCAGAATGATAAAAGAATAAGACTCTTAAATATGCTGTGCGCATAGAAGAAAATGACAATATGAAGGAGAACTCATACATGAAACAGTTGATAATTATTGCAGATATGGAAGGTGCAAGCGGAATATTTGATTCGAACAGAGAAGCATGCTGGCATGAGGAATTACATCCTCAGAATACCCTGTGGCGTTCTTATGGAAGAGACTGCATTACCAGCGATGTTCTGGCGGTATGCAATGCTGCTGTTGAAATGGGAATCGATGATATTCTTCTTTATGATGAGCATTTTGCCGGATGCAGGGAGTATAATGTGCAAATTGAGAAGCTTCCATCGATTGTGCGTACATTCGATTTGCCCAACAGAGAAGCGTTATGGAGCAGGATACGCGGTCAGGCTGCTATTGATCCATACGGAATAATAACTGTTGGACAACACGCAAGAGCAGGCGAAGAAAACGCTTATTTTCCTCATACAATCCATACACCCCCGATCGATTCATTCTATATAAACGGGCTACATGTTGCCGAAATCGGTCAAAGCGTTATGTGTTTTTGTGGTGTACCGTACCTTGCAAACATAGGTTGTGCCGCATCTCACAAGGAGGCTTTAGAGCTGTCGCCAAATATTACATGTATTACGGTCAAAGACAGTGCAAGGGCATGGGAACCTTCCTGCGGGGAAACTTATCCTATCATATTCAATGGCGTAATTGAGGCAATAGAGGATTATGACAATAAAACAGCTTATCCATTTCAGGATCATTGTGTTTGTGAATTAAAACTGACGGACACGCATTACTTTGAAGAGCCTGACAGTTTCCCCTGGAAAGGCGGCTTTACAAAGGATTGCGCTACATGGGAGACCCATGACATAGAGACAGCACTCAGTTTGTTCTGGCATGTACATGAGTACATAAGAAAAAAATAGGATCTGTTTTATAAAAAGCATTTCAGCAGTTCGATTGCCCATCAGGTATTAAATCGTGTTACTGAGGATTCTTTCCCTTATCAGTACTTATAGAGCACTGCGGGACGATATAACACAAGGGAAAGTAAAACATCTGCAGATTCACTATCTGCAAGGGTTTGCGGATGATGAGATAACAAAATGCAGCGGGTTATAAAAACCCTGGGAATGGTTCATTCCCAGTCGATGTTCGTAAGACAGTCGGGAGAAGTGGGATGTATATTGTCAAAGCAGAAGCAGATCAGGCAGAAAAAATAGCAGAGATGTCTGTCAGAGCTTTTGAGACAGATGTAAATGTCGGCGGAAAAAAAGGTGATTGTCCACCTGGATTCGATTCGATCAAATGGCATCAGCAAATGGCCCGTCAGGGGCATCTGTATCAGGCAATGATAGAAAATGATTTGGTAGGGGCAGCCATTGTATTCCCGGATGAAACAGAAAAAAGCGTATATATTGGCAGGATCTTTATTGACAGCGTCTATCATAGAAAAGGTTACGGAATTCGTTTGATGGAATGCATAGAAAAGAATTTCCCATGGGCTGCTGAGTTTAATCTGGATACCCCATGCTGGAATGAGCGGACAAATGCTTTTTACAGAAGATCAGGTTATCGGATCATAAAGGCTGAGGATGGGTTCAACTCTTACCAGAAAAGAAAAAGTGAACCCAATACTATCCGGAATTTCACATAAAGCAATCTTCTCATTTGTGGAGATTTGAGGTTTTCAAATGGAGAAACTGACAGAGAATATGATTCGCTGGGCTGAAAGCAGGCTTGGCAGCACAGAGTATGCAGGCTGGTGTCTGGCGTTTATCGAGGACGCACTTGAAATCAGCAATCATATTGAAATCTATGGCGGGGATTCCGCGAAAGAATCCTGTGAGCTGTACAGGGACGCACTGCGGGACGGTATCCCCGAAAGAGGCGCTTTCGTTTTCTATGACTGCCTGTGTCTGAGCGAAGAGGGCCCTGTGAACTGGGGTCACTGCGGGATCAGCCTTGGAGACGGCAGGCTTATTCATGCCTGGGACAGGGTAAGAACAGATGACTACAGAATGGTCGAACAGATGACGGCGTTTACGGGAGACCATCCCAGATATTCAGGCTGGGTGCCGATCACGCGCGTGCTGGAACAAAAGCCGCGGGGAATGGAACGATGAAAACAGAGATCAAAACCAGCAGGCTGCTCCTGCGCCGATTCAGGGAGTCCGACTGCGATGATCTGTTTGAATTCCTGTCGCAGCTTGAAGACGACGAATTTGAAGGCTATCCGGGAATAACCTGTGAGAACGGCAAAGAGCATTTGGAATCAAGGCTTGATTCGGATGAATTCTATGCCGTCGAATATATCCCGTCCGGGAAAGTGATCGGCAATATCTATTGCGGAGCCAGGGATTTTGCCGCGAAAGAAGTCGGTTATATCATCAATAAAAACTATCAGAGACAGGGTTACGCAGGCGAAGCCCTTTCTGCAGTCATCCGCAGCGCGTTTCTGGAAGGTGTGCACCGGGTCTATGCCGAATGCGATCCGCGGAATACTGCTTCGTGGAAACTGCTGGAAAGCGTTGGTTTCCGGCGCGAGGCACATCTCAGGCAGAATACTTATTTCCTTAAAGACGCTGATGGTGCACCGGTCTGGAAGGACACCTATATCTATGCGATCCTGGAAAGCGATGAAGGAAGGGAAAAGGACAAAAAAGAAGAGGCTTTGCCGGCTTCATGAAGAAGCGGCTTAGCAGCCTCGAAAGCGCAGTCAGGATCCTGAGCTGACACAATGCCCGGTGCGGACTGTCAGTGAACCGGCAGCCTGCACAGGCTTTTTATTGTGGATCTGCCAGTTTGACTAAAGATAATAACCCGCTGCCGGATTCATTTATGTGGACTATGACAATTACGGAAACGGAACAGGAAAGCGCAGTAAAAAGACTGCTGTTACGGGTATCAGAAGGTGACAGCTTCCAACGGATCCGAACTCTGATTCCTGAAAGTATGACTTATGAGGATATTGGTGCTCTGCTGCATCATTATCCTTTTTTTGTGCCGGGTATGACACATATACAGGCTGAATGGTTTTTCCAGACAGGTGCAGAACAGAAAGGCAATTTTGGAATTAACCATTAAATAATATATGATATATGACGCATTCTTATCTGCTGATCTGTTTCAGCTTTCATTTCACATAGAGACGGTATCCTGTTTGTACCGCCAGAAGAAGGATTTCATCCCAGTCCCTTTGAACAAAAAGATGCGCAGTGCCTGAAGAAGCTGACACGAATCAGGAATAATTAAGGAGAACGTAAAATGAATACAGAGAATGGAAATGTCCGGCTTGTAAAAGTAGATACAAAGAATTTTGATGAACTGATCGATCTGGCGCCGGATAAATCGCAGTATGCGTTCGTAGCAAGTAACTGTTACAGCCTTGCGGAAGCCTATGCCAATATTACAAACGGCAGATATGCCCAGTCTTTCGGAATCTATAACGGAGATACGCCGGTCGGATTCCTGATGATCGGGTTTGATATTGCTGATGACGAAGCCGACAGAAAGAAATATCCTCTGCTCACAAACAATTACCTGATCTGGCGGTTTATGATCGATAAGGATCATCAGAAGAAAGGCTATGGTAAGGCAGCAATGAAACTTGCGCTGGACTTCATACGGACATGGCCATGCGGGGAAGCGGAATACTGCTGGCTTTCCTATGAACCGCAGAATGATGTCGCCAGAAAACTGTACCGGTCTTTCGGATTCGTGGAAGCGGAGAAGATGCCCGAAGGATGGGATGAAATACCCGCAGTATTGAAACTGTAGGCATTCAGTTTTTTTGATTTGTTTCCTGATCGCCAGATCGATGAGACGGTACGCTGCCTGGTGTGCAGCCGGTGAACTAATGTCATGGTCTGTTAAATAAGAACTTCAGTGTTTTGAAGGGTTGATATGCTCGCAGGATACTCCGAACAGACACTTTCCGCAGCCTCCGCCGCCAAAGTTATCGGTCAGGTAATGACCGAAATCTGAGCACTTTTTCAGATTGCGCAGATATTTCAGGGTGATCGCATCCGCCGGACAGCGCACCGCGCATGTGCCGCAGCGGATACAGTATTCATAGAGCCCTGTATACGGCCGGGGATCAGGTTCAAATTCCGCATCGGTGATCAGGGTAGTCAGGCTTCCGCACGATCCTTTTTCGGTAATAAGGTGACGGTGAATACCGAACGTACCCAGACCTGCCGCATAGGCTGCGTGGCGGGTGGACCAGGAAGGGATGTAATGGCGGTCCTCATCACCGCCGCTCGTGACCCTGATGCTGGTTGTCTTCATGCGCGGATCAAAGATGGGATTGCAGATGGTCAGACCTGCTTCTTCCAGCTGCTTCTGCAGTATATTTGTCATTTTTTTGGACAGGTCTGCACCGGCCGGATAGCCATATTTCCAGGCTTCGTTGATAAGTTCCTTTGATGCGGCAGCCCGGCTGCGTACTGCTTCGGAATAAGGGAAAAAGAACACGATCACAGTCTTTGCGCTGTCCAGCCACTCATGCGGGGCCAGCCAGCTTTCACCGATCGCTTCCGGGTCTTTGTATTCCTCAAACAGCGGGTCATCGGCTGAGGCAAAACCGGTCAGCGGTTCTTCCAGGATCGGAATATCCGCATTTTCTTCAGGCAGATGGACCAGGTTGTCATCTGAATGATGAAAGATGTCCAGGATCATTTCCTGAATGTCATTTTTACGCATGATCATTACTCCTTTATTGCTGAACAAATCATAATACGAAACTGCTTGGCGAAAGGGTATGATGCTCAGAAAGCAAAAAGACGGAAGGCAATGTGATATCGTCTCACTGAAGCAGACAGCGCAAGTATCAAAAGCGCTTCCTGCGGAGATGTGATTTTTCATGGGAAGAAAAGCAGAATACACATTCAGGCAAATCATGCGGGAATGTGCAGATCATATAACAGACAAAAGAGTTCCTGCACAGAATCTGTTTCCTGAATACGGTGCGAATATGAAGCCGGAAGCTGTCATGACAGGATATGAGCTGATACAATAGACCTGTATCATCTGAAAAGAGGCGGGGGACTATGAGCAAACCGGGTTTTGCGGAAAAGAATAATGGATTGAAAATTGAAGATCTGACAAAAGAAGAAGCCGGATATATCAGTGCGAAGATCGATGAGATCGTTCCGCGCGAAGTGGACGCAGACGCAGAGGAATTCGTTCTCAAAGTCGAAGACG
Organism: Solobacterium sp.; assembly: GCA_024698805.1. Classification (GTDB taxonomy): domain Bacteria; phylum Bacillota_I; class Bacilli_A; order Erysipelotrichales; family Erysipelotrichaceae; genus Bulleidia. The sequence continues at coordinate 30,723 of JAILQT010000056.1, read as the reverse complement.
AAAACGGCAGGATCATCGGCGGCTGTATCGCGGAGGCCTATGAATACCACTGGGCAAGAGTCCTGCTTGAAGAGCTTTGAGTGGATGAACGATACCGTCATCAGGGGATCGGCTCGATGATCCTCCGCGAGGCCGAGCGTATTGCAAAAGAGAAGGGCTGCCGGGTCGTGACACTCGGCACTGCCAGTTATATGGCCAGACTGTTTTACGAAAAGCACGGCTACACGGTCTTTACGACGCTGGAAAAGGCAAACGGCCATATCGATTATTCACTGGTCAAATACCTTGACAGAAACACGCCGGATTATGTGCCGGCAAACAGCAGCGGTACGCGTTTCCGGGTCTCTTCCGGCAATGAGGACGATGCGGATGCGATCGAGGACGGACTTGACAGATATGACGAAGCCTTTGAGCCGAAATACGAAAGCAGTGGGTTTTACAGGAAACTCGCAGACAAAGACGGCAGGTTCGCGGCAGGCGCTGAATTTTGAAAGGGGATCTTGAACATGAAATACAGCATTAATACATACAGGCTTTACCAGAGCGAGAAAATGTTTTCACACACGGTAAGGATCCATGTGCGGATGAAGGATGAGGCAGACAGAGCCGTACTCGATCAGGCTGTAAATACGGCAATGAAGAGATATCCGTACTTTGCGGTCAGGGTATCCCTCGACGAAGAGGGCGGATATGTCCTCCTGCCGAATGACGCAAGAGTCGTTGTGCTGCCGACAGGGAAGAAACTGCCGAAGCTTGGCAGCAAGGCTGTCAACGGGCACCTGGTCTATGCAGACTGCGAAGGGAAAGACATTTATCTGAATATCAGTCACAGCCTGTGCGGCGGAAAGGGATTCCAGCCGTGGGTCATGACGACGGTCTATGAATACGTTAAGGAGAAATATAACGCTGATCCCGATTCCCCGGGGATCCGGAAGCCGGACAGCGCTCTGCTCCCGACGGAAACAGCCGAGCCTTCCATGGGGATGCTGACTGAAGAAGAGCCGGTCTTCAGGAGGAAGGATGGAAAATCACCGATACTTGCAGCGGATTATCTGAACGGTCTGATGAATCCCTTTATGAGGAAGCCGAATTACCGGGTCTTTGTGATCGACCAGGCGGAACTGATCAAAGTTGCCAGGCAGAATGATGCGAGTGTAATGGCGTTATTCTTTATTATCTTCGCGAGGGTCCTTGACCGCTTCTTCGCAAAAAAGTATAAGACGATCACAGGGGAGTGCGCGCATAACCCGCGTGAAAGCCTGGGGCTTCCGGATACGCACTGCGATATTATGAGCCATATACATGTGGGATTCGACAGGGATATGCTCGACAGGGATCTGGAGACGCTCGGAACGATGACCAGGGGACAGATCATCCTTCAGTCAGATCCCTCGGTCAGTCATGCGGAACTCAGGAATCTGTACAGTCTTTATGATGCAGCGGACCAGGAACATGGCATAAAAAACAAGAGGAAATACATTGCTGAGCACAGCCATTCAACAGGGCACGGCAGCTTTGTCCTCAATTACACGGGGCAGATGGACTGGGGGGAAGTAGCTGACTATATAGACTGGTATGCATATATCATTGAAGGCCATTTCACAATTGAGATCACTGCGCTGGCAGATAAGATCATCGTCGGATTCATGCAGCTGGTCGACACGGATAAATATGCGCGTGCATTCCGGGAAGAACTGGCCAGAATCGGCCTGTCCTGCAAAGAAGAAGGGCCTTATCCGAAACGGCTGCCGAAACATGATCTGCCGCAGGGATGAATCCCTGCAGCGGCAGTCCGGAACACCGGGATTTGCGGAGGTGTAAAAATGGCGCATATCATCTGGTGCGGCAATAAAAAATGGGACAGCAGGTTCCCGGAAAAACCATTGCCCGAAAATGCTGTAAAACTGGTTAGAAACGACGGCATCTTCACCGGCAGCCTCCCGTACGGGATCGTTCCGTTTTTGATCTGCCTCCTGATCATCTTTATTAAGTGGCACTGGCTGGGGACTAAAACAGTTTACCCTGCCCTTGTACCTGTCGGGATCCTTACAGGCCTGTTACTGATACCTGTCCATGAGTTGCTGCATGCAGTCTGTTATTGCGAAGGCCAGACGGTATATATTGGGATCTCCCTTGAGAAATTCGCAGCGTTTGCAGTCTGTCATGAGAAGATCAGCAGGCAGAGGTTCGTTGTTATGAGTCTGATGCCGGTACTTCTGGGAATCATTCCGCTTGCTGTATTTCTGACTGCGCCGTCGTCCCCAATACTTACAGCTGTATGTGTGCCGTCCGGTATTATCGGAATGCTGAGCCCCATGCCGGATTATATGGATGTCCATATGGTACTCAGACAGGTGCCTCAAGGAGCTTATATCCAGTCTCAGAATGACGGGATCTACTGGTTCAGATAGATCCCCGTCTGCCGATATGGTCCATGCAGTGCTTCCTGCCGGACCGGCTGAAAGTGATCCCGCTGTTCCCGCAGATGCGGCAGTGCAGCAGCGCAGAAGGGCTTAAGTTGACACAACAGTTAAATTTACATACAATCAAAAAAAATCTCCTGCTGATTCATGGTGAAAACGGTTTTTTACGAGGGCACGATCAATGAAAAAAAATGGATGGCTGATACTTCTGACCATTGGACTGGGGCTGGTTTTTGTATTCTTCCTGTATCTTGAGCAAAGGGCAGAACCGGAAGAAGACCCGGTCTCATTTCTTTCTTTTCGTGTGTCCGCAGGGGAAACGCCCGAAAGATCTGAAGAGATCGTGTGCTGGAACCGGGATGGTGACAGGTACTATGTTTTCCTGCCCTCGTACGCAGATCTGGACAGGACGGAGATCCAGCTGCCTGCTTCGCTGGATTACCGCCTGGACGGGGTGCAGCTGACGCAGGGGATGGACTGCAGCAGTTTTTCCCTGAATACGGATTATGAACTGACCGGTGACGGGTTTTCCCCCAGGATCCTGCAGTTTGTCCAGTCCGCCAATGCGGCGGCCATGTATGTCGATACCTTTTCCCGGAATATGGAACGGGTCAATGCGGATAAAAGCCATAAGGAACGGGCCGTCACCACTGTCTACACTGCGGACGGGCATCTCGATTATCAGGGATACAATGATATCCGTGGACGCGGGAATTCATCGTGGAACTATGAGAAAAAGCCCTATAACCTGTATTTCTATGAACCGGCATCCCTTCTGGAAATGGGCGAAGCCATGGAATGGGTGCTGATCGCAAACGCATCCGACAATACGCATCTGCGCAATAAACTGATCTATGATTTTGCGGACAGTGTCAGCCCGCATCCGGGCTGGGTCCCTGAAAATGAATATGTCGACCTGTACCTGGACGGCGAGTATGCGGGCCTGTACCTGCTCTGCGAAAGAAAAGAGAATGCTGCAGACAGGTTTAAGGAAAAGAAGGTCGAATACGTTACGATCTGCCTGAATAATTATGTAACGAAACTGGATGACCCGGATACCGCCCTGAAGCTGGATGACACAATATTCGCGGAGATCGTCGAGCCCAGCATTTCGACGGACGCGAAATATAAACGTCTGAAAGCGTATCTGCAGGAATTCATGGACGCACTGCCTGAAGAAAACTGGATGGATTATATCGATCTGGATACGTTTGCCAGGAAATACCTGATCGAGGAGATATTTGCGAATATCGACGGGGGAGAAGCGAGCCAGTACTATTACTGGGATGAATCCGCAAAAAAACTGTATGCCGGTCCCTGCTGGGATTACGATATGACATTAGGCGATGCGACCTGGGTAGACTGGATCTCGCCGTATAACCTTAAGATGCAGGGCACAATATGGTACAGGGATCTCTGGAAACAGGAAGGATTCGCGGAATATGTGCAGAATCTCTACGATACCGAATTCCTTCCGCTGCTGGACCGGATGATCGATGATCTCCCTGCTGCAGCTGAAAAAATCGAAAAAGCCGTATATGCCGATCAGATCAGATGGCCGGTGCTGTATGAAAACAGTAAGGATCTGATGCCCATCGGGCGTTTCCTGTCTGAGCGCGTCGGTTTCCTGAATTCACTGTGGATCGATCATAAGGAATACTGTGAAGTATCTTTTGCGTCACAGGGACCGCGGGGATTCCCGATCGTTTCCTTATATGTGCCCCTCAACAGCCCGGGCACACTGGTCCCGAGACCGGAGGATATGGGGATCGGGGAGGAGTATATCTGGTACCGCTTGGATAATGACGAACCGTTTGATCATCATTCCGTTATTACAGGGGACCTGACACTGTATAATAAAATGGAACCTGCAGCGGAAGGACCGGCCGGTTCCTTCATCAGCCTGAAACTGCTGGCCATGATCATCCCGGTCATCTCCTTCCTGTTCCTGACCGCCATTCTGCTCATCATTGATTACCGCCGAAACAAGCCGGGAAGGAGTCACGGCCATGCATAATACAGAAGAAAAATACCGGCATGAGCTGAAATACATCGTCAGCGCGGCACAGATCGCGCTGCTGAAAAGCAGGATCGCTGTCATGATGCGTCCGGACCCCCATGCAGGCGCAGACGGGAGTTATACCATCCGCAGCCTGTACTTCGATGATTATGACAATCACTGCTATTACGATAATGAAAACGGGACCGATCCCAGGGAGAAATTCCGGATCCGGATCTACAACCATTCCCCGGCTGTCATTCATCTGGAATGCAAACGGAAGGAACGGGGGAAAACACGGAAGACCTCCGCTTCGATCACCGCGGAGCAGGTGGGCCAGGCCATGAAAGGATCGTCCTGGACAGATCCGGAGGGCCTTCCGCCGCTCCTCAGGAAAATGCAGCTGCAGATGGATACGCGGCTGCTGCGGCCTGTGGTGATCGTGGAATATGAGCGTATCCCGTACATTTATCAGAACGGCAATGTGCGTGTGACCTTTGATATGAATATGTCCTCGTCTGCCGAAACGTCCCGGTTCTGGGATGAAGACCTGCCCAGGCGTCCCGTGATGCCGCCGGGGATGCACCTGATGGAAGTGAAGTTCGACGAGTTTTTGCCGGACTTTATCTACCGGGGCCTGAATCTCGGCACATTGCGTCAGACAGCTTACTCAAAATACTATCTCTGCAGAAAATACATGCTCAAAAAGTGAAGGAGAGACCGTCATGTCAATTTATGATATTCTCAAAAAGCTGTTCCTGGATGGTTTCAGCAGCGCGGACATCAACATCTATATCGCATCGGCTGCGATGCTGGTTTCCTGCCTCATAGGTCTTTACATTTTCCTGGTTTACCGCGTGTTGACACGGAAGACCTTCTATTCGAAGACGTTCAATATCACCCTGGCAGCCATCACGGTGATCACGACAGCGGTGATCGTCACCATCCAGTCCAGCTTTGTCGTGTCCCTGGGTATGGTGGGTGCCCTGTCTATCGTCCGATTCAGGACTGCTGTGAAAGATCCGATGGACCTGACATTCCTGTTCTGGGCTATCGTGGCAGGCATCATCTGCGGTGTCGGCATGGCATTGATCGCCATCACGCTGAGCCTGATCCTGACGATCGGCATCGTTGTGCTGGACAAGCTGCCTGTAGCGAAAGCGCCGATGATACTGGTCGTGAACACTTCCGATCTGGATGCGGAAAAAAGGATCATGGATACAGCGTCCAAGTATGCAAAGCACAGCACTGTAAAGTCCCGGAACATGACGGGGAATTCGCTGGACCTGATCGTGGAACTGCGGACTGCGGCAGGCAGCGAACTGTTACAGGATATCCTGCAGGAAGAAGGCGTCACGTCTGCTTCACTGCTGTCCCATGACGGGGAAGTGACGTTCTGACCGCTCTGTACCTGATCTCTGCATGCATACCGTCTGCGGCGGTATGCGTGTTTTATAAATAAGAGAATAACTCCCGGCATATGCTGTTATATTATGTTTATACGCAGTGCAGGCGCCGGGACAGAAACTTCATGCGTACAGTGCTGCGCAGATCCGCATCAAACGAGGTAAAATCATGGAATCACTTATTATACCAGTCCTTATCGGCATCATTCTGATCGTTCTCGGTGTCATGAACCGGAAAGGAAACATTGACACCCTTCACTCGTATCACCGTAAAAGAGTGCGTGAAGAAGACCGGCTGCCTTTCGGCAGGAAAGTCGGAACGGGTACGATCATTATCGGCTGTGCCCTGATCGCTAAGGCATGTCTGGAATTCGCTGCCGGACAGCTGAAGATGCCGGTTATGGATACGATCGGCTCAGGTATCCTCATTGCCGGCCTTGCAGCCGGTTTTGCGATCATAATCCGGGCGATGTTCCGGTATAACAAAGGCGTGTTTTGAAAAAGGGACCGGAATGTCCGGCAGGGGGGATGCTCCTTCTGTCCCCGGCGGGGCTGCCGGTCTTTTTGTTTTCCGTATTCTGTCAGTGGGTGCTTTCCCGTTACGGATGTTATAATTTCACTGCACAAGGAGGCTGTTTATGGAATTTACAGAAGACGGGAAAGTCAATGACATTCAGATCGCCTATATCGGCGGCGGCAGCCGCGGATGGGAGTGGACGTTCATGACGGATCTTGCGTGTGAAAAAAGGATATCCGGCACTGTCCGGCTCTATGATATCGACAGGGAAGCTGCGGAAAAGAATCAGGTGATAAATGAATACGCTAGGAGGCGGTATTGTATGGCATACAATACTTTGAAAAACATTAATAAGATTTATCCGAACGGTTATCATGCAGTGCATGACTTCAATCTGGAGATCGACAAAGGGGAGTTCATTGTATTTGTCGGTCCTTCCGGATGCGGAAAATCAACGACACTGCGCATGATAGCCGGACTTGAGGATATTTCCAACGGTGATTTCCTGATCAACGGGAACCGTGCAAATGAGCTTGGCCCGCGTGAACGCGAGGTGGCGATGGTGTTCCAGAGCTATGCTCTGTATCCGCAGATGACAGTCTTTGACAATATCGCCTTTGGTCTGACTCTGCAGGGTGTTGATGAGGAAGTGATCGAAGAAAAGGTCAAAAAGACAGCCGCGATCCTCGGCCTGACCGATTATCTTGACCGTCTGCCCAGGGCTCTGTCCGGCGGTCAGAGACAGCGTGTCGCGATCGGCCGCGCGATCATCCGCAAGGTCGGTATCTTCCTGATGGACGAACCGCTTTCCAACCTTGACGCAAAACAGCGTGTCACGATGCGTTCCGAGATCGCATCGATCCACCGTGAGACCGGGGCTACAACGATCTATGTCACGCATGACCAGACGGAAGCCATGACACTCGCAGACAGGATCGTCGTCATGAAAGACTGATACGTACAGCAGATCGGTACACCGTATGAGCTGTACTTCAACCCGACGAATGTGTTTGTCGCAGGATTTATTGGTGAACCCCCGATGAACTTTGTCCGCAGCAAGGTCAGCGGCGGAAAGATCATCTTCGGTGAGAACACCATCGATCTGAATCCGAAGCTCGGGGGAAAGACTGCGGATTACGAAGGAAAAGAGATCATCTTCGGTTTCCGTCCGGAGTCCATCGACCTGAACAGTCAGGAACAGGCTTATAAGATCACGGCTGATGTCGAACTGACCGAGATGCTCGGCGACAACACGAACGTATATATCACAACAGGCGAAGATAAGGCTATTCTCAAGGTCGATCCGCATGATACGCCGGAGATCGACGATACGATCGATTTCTATATCCCGTATGAGAATGTATATCTCTTCGACTCGGAAACAGAATTCAGGATTGCCTGCTAAAGGAGATGACTTATGGATATCCGTTATTCCGCCAGTCCCAATGATGTAAAAAGATACACGACAGAGGAACTGCGCAGGGAGTTCCTGATCACAGACCTGTATGTTGCGGACACAGTTAAAGCAACCTATTCCCATGTTGACAGAATGGTGATCCTCGGCATTATGCCGGTACAGGAAAAAGTATCGATCGACAAGGGGATCGATATCTGGGCCAATTTCGGGACTTCCTACTTCCTTGAGCGCCGCGAAGCAGGTGTCTTCAACCTCGGTGGCAGCGGCAGCATCACGGCGGACGGCGTCCGTTATGCGATGAATTACGAGGACTGTCTGTATATCTCCAAGGGAGTGAAAGAAGTCTTCTTCGAAAGTGATGACCCCGAAAAGCCTGCGAAGTTCTATCTTGCGTCCACACCGGCTCACAGGGAATGCACAACGACACTGCTTACCTTTGAAAAGGCGAACCACCGTCCGACCGGGGATGTGAAGACCGCAAACAAGCGCGTGATCAACCAGTTCATCCACCCGGATGTACTTGAGACATGCCAGCTCTCCATGGGCCTGACGCAGCTTGATGAAGGCAGCGTATGGAATACGATGCCTAGCCACACGCATGAGCGCCGCATGGAAGTCTATACATATTTCGAGATCCCGGAAGGGGAAGCTGTCATCCATCTGATGGGACAGCCGAAGGAGACAAGGCACCTGGTCATGAAGAACTTTGATGCGGTGATCTCTCCTTCATGGTCGATCCACAGCGGCTGCGGCACAGCCAATTACACATTCATCTGGGCAATGGGCGGCGAGAACCAGGCGTTCGATGATATGGACAACCTGGCTCCCACAGACCTTGAATAACCGGATCGGAAAATAATATCGATATGGCTGCCCGGAAAAGGCGGCTGACAGGAGGAAATAAATATGGATATGAATGCATTCCGTCTTGACGGCAAAGTCGCGCTGATCACCGGCGCAGTATACGGGATCGGATTCGCGATCGCCGAAGCTTATGCGGCAGCAGGCGCAAAGATCGTTTTCAACTGCCTCTCTGAAGATTCACGCCAGAAAGCCCTTGAGAAATACCGCGAAGCGGGGATCGATGCCCGCGGCTATGTGGCAGACTGCACGAAGGAAGATGAAGTCACTGCCATGGTCGAAGATATAGAAAAGGAACTCGGCACGATCGATATCCTTGTCAATAATGCAGGCATCATCAAGCGTATCCCGATGACAGAGATGAGTGCGGAAGATTTCCGTGCAGTCGTTGACGTTGACCTCAACGCACCGTTCATCGTTTCCAAAGCGGTTATTCCCGGCATGATCAAAAAGGGACACGGCAAGATCATCAACATCTGCTCCATGATGTCCGAACTCGGACGTGAGACTGTCTCTGCATATGCGGCTGCCAAGGGCGGACTGAAGATGCTGACAAAGAATATCTGCTCGGAATACGGCGAATACAACATCCAGTGCAACGGCATCGGCCCGGGCTACATCGCAACACCGCAGACAGCCCCGTTAAGGGAACCCCAGGCAGACGGCTCCAGACATCCGTTTGACCAGTTTATTATTGCCAAGACACCGGCAGCCCGCTGGGGAACACCGGAAGACCTTCAGGGACCGGCAGTATTCCTTGCCTCCGATGCGTCCAACTTCGTGAACGGGCATATCCTGTACGTTGACGGCGGCATCCTGGCTTATATCGGAAAACAGCCGTAATGAAACAGATCCGTTTTGTGTCTGGTGATGCGGAAGTCCGCGGCATCCTTCAGGATGAATACGATACCCTGAAGGCGCACAGGACCCGTCCTGCCCTGGTCATCTGTCCGGGCGGGGCATACCGCTGGCGTTCGCCGCGGGAAAAGGATCCGGCAGCCCTCGAGTTCCTGAACATGGGATTCCATGTGTTCATCCTGGAATACTCATGCGGAGAGGATGCGGCGGATATGAGACCGCTGAAGGAACTGGCGGGGACCGTCCGCCAGATCCGCTCCGGAAGCACGGAATGGCATATCGATCCTGACCGGATCGCGGTGCTCGGCTTTTCGGCCGGCGGACATCTGGCAGCCAGTCTCGGCGTCTACTGGAATGATCCAGTGATCTGCGGCGGACCTGAGATCCGCCCGGACGCCCTGATCCTCTGCTACCCGGTCATCAGCACAAAAGAGTATGCGCATGAGGAGTCGGCCATGTGGGTCAGCGGCAATGACCCGCTGATGCGGCAGAGAATGCATCAGCCCGACCATGTGACCGAAAGCTTTCCGCCCACATTCATGTGGCACGGCGGCGAAGATACGAGCGTGCCCCCGGAAAACAGTCTCATGCTTGCGGTGCAGCTGCGGAAACAGCATGTACCGGTTGAATATCATTTATTTGCAACAGGCGTACACGGAATATCCATGTGCACACAGGAGGTTGAAACTCCCGACCACGTCTGCAGACAGTGGGTCCCCCTGTGCCGGACATGGATCACCCGTCTATTCAGCTACGTACCCTGATGAACTGTGAAGGTACGTACGTATCTTCACTTTTATTTAATCGCGGTAATAAAAAGGAGAACACCGATTATGAAAAAATTAAACTATGAAGTACTGAAAGAATCCGGTTATGACGGATATATCCTGAAGGACGCTCCGGAAAAGGTACTTCAGTTCGGCGAAGGAAACTTCCTGCGTGCATTTGCGGATTACTGGTTTGACATGTCCAACGAGAAGGCGGGCTGGAACGGCAAGTGTGTGCTTGTCTGCCCGATCAGGGGCGGACTGGCCAATCTGATCAATGAGCAGGAAGGCCTGTATACCCTCTATCTGAGAGGCCGTGAAAACGGTGAAAAAGTGGACCGCAAGAGAGTGATCTCCGTTGTTTCAAGATGCCTGAACCCGTATGAAGACGCTGACTTCGATGCCATGATGGAAGTCGCACGTTCGGCAGACCTCGAATATGTCGTATCCAATACGACCGAAGCGGGTATCGTTTATGATCCCGAATGCAGTCTGGAAGACAGGCCTGCATCCTCGTTCCCGGGCAAGCTGACCCAGGTACTTCTGGAAAGATTCAGGGCAGGTCAGAAGGGACTCGTTATCCTCTCCTGCGAGCTGATCGACAACAACGGCAAAGAACTGCAGAAATGCGTCAACCAGTATATCGACCAGTGGGAACTGTCCGATGAATTCCGCAGATATGTCAATGAAGACTGCCTCTTCTGTTCAACACTCGTTGACCGTATCGTTCCGGGACGCATCCGTGATCCGAAGGAAGTCGAACGTCTGGAACAGCTCCACGGATACAGCGACCCGCTGCTTGACGTCGGCGAAGTATTCGGTGTCTGGAATATCGAAGGACCGGCATGGCTGGAAGAGAAGCTGCCGTTCAAAAAGGCAGGCCTCAACTGCCCGGTCGTACCGGATGTCACACCGTATAAGAAGCGTAAAGTCCGTATCCTCAACGGCGCGCATACAGGTTTTGTCCTCGGCGCATACCTGGCAGGATTCGATATCGTCCGTGACTGCATGCAGAATGAGACGATCCTCAATTTCATGAACACGATGCTTTATGACGAAGTGATCCCGACGCTCCCGCTTGATAAGGAAGACCTGCTTGATTTCGCAAAAGCGGTCCAGGACCGTTTCAACAACCCGTTCGTCAACCATGAACTGATGAGCATCTCCCTGAACTCGACCTCGAAGTGGCGTGCAAGGGACCTGCCCAGCCTGCTGGAATACAGAGAAAAGACAGGGAAACTGCCTCCGTGCCTCGCGACAAGCTTCGCGGCATATATGGCATTCTACTCCAGTGATATCCAGGAACTGACTGATGCAGGCCTCGTCTGCAGAAGGGCAGCCGGGAATACATACACGGTGAATGACGACCGCTTCGTCCTGGAATTCTATTACGACCACAGGAACGACACCGCAGCAGAACTTGCGAACGCAGTCATGAAAGATGAGCGTATGTGGGGAATGGACCTGACGACAGTTGAGGGGTTTGAGGAAGCAGCCTGCAGAGCGCTCGAACTGATTCGTGCGGAAGGCGCGCTTGCGGCCTATGCAAAAGCCCTTGAGAGGTAAAACAGATGCTTGATTTTATCCGTATCAGCGAAACGGACAATGTAGCGGTCGCCCTGCATCCGATCCAGGCAGGCACCGTCTTCAACGGCGTTGAGATCAAAGAGGATATCCCCCAGGGGCATAAAGCCACGTTAAGGGATATCCAGGAAAATGAGAACGTCATCAAATACGGTCTGCCGATCGGACATGCAACAGCACCGATCGCACAGGGGCACTGGGTCCATACGCACAATATGGCAACGAACCTGTCCGGTGAAGTTGAGTATACATACTGCCCGGTAAATGCCGCAAAGCAGCCGCTGCCGGAGCGCACATTCATGGGCTACCGCCGCAAGGACGGCAGGGCAGCGATCCGCAACGAGATCTGGATCATTCCCACCGTCGGCTGCGTCAACGATATCGCCAAGGCTCTTGTCAGGGACTGCCAGGACCTTGTAAGCGGGACGATCGACGGCCTGTATACATTCACACATCCGTTCGGCTGCTCGCAGACCGGCCATGACCATGCGCAGACAAGGAAGCTCCTTGCCTCCCTGGTACGCCATCCCAATGCGGGTGCCGTGCTGGTACTGAGCCTGGGCTGTGAGAACCTGACGCACGAACAGTTCCTTGCGGAGCTCGGCGAATATGATCCCGACCGCGTGAAGTTCCTGACCTGCCAGCAGGTCGAGGATGAATTCGAAGCCGGCAGACAGCTGCTGGAAGAATGCGCTGCATTCGCTTCACAGTTCAAACGCGAAGAGATCGGCGTCAGCGAACTGGTCGTCGGCATGAAGTGCGGCGGCTCCGACGGACTTTCCGGCATTACGGCAAATCCGACCGTCGGCCGTTTCTCCGACATGATGACCGCAATGGGCGGGACGACCATCCTGACAGAGGTCCCCGAGATGTTCGGCGCGGAAAGCTTCCTGCTCGACCGCTGCGTGAATGAGGAAGTCTTCAAAAAGGCAGCCGGCATGCTCAACGGCTTTAAAGATTACTTCATCTCCCATAATGAAGTCGTGTACGATAACCCGTCGCCAGGCAACAAGCAGGGCGGCATCACGACTCTCGAAGATAAATCCTGCGGATGCGTGCAGAAGGGCGGCACAGCGCCGATCGCCGATGTCATCGGCTATGGCGAACAGGTAAAGACCAAAGGCCTCAACCTGCTTTACGGACCGGGCAATGACCTTGTCTCCGCGACTGCGCTGACAGCTGCTGGCGCGCATATGATCCTCTTTACGACAGGCCGCGGCACACCGTTCGGTGCTCCCGCACCTACGATGAAGATCGCCACCAATACACCGCTGGCTGTGAAGAAGGCAAACTGGATCGACTTCAATGCCGGGGTCGTCGCGGATGGGGAAAAGACACTGGATGAGGCAGGAGCAGACCTTCTCGACCTGGTCATCCGCACTGCGTCCGGTGAAAAGACATGTACGGAGCGCAAGGGCTTCCGTGAGATCTCCATCTTCAAAGACGGCGTCGTCCTTTAAGGAAAGCAGGGGAATGAGATATGCAGCTGGGTATTCGTCTGCATGATGTCAACGCTTCCCTTCCTTCCGAAAAACAGACACTGGAGGAGAGGGCGAAGACAGCCAGGGAAGAAGGTTTCTCCTGCGTCCATCTGGCATATTCGAAAGTGATCCCGGGCTATACCTTTGACAACTGTGCCCTGACGGAAGGACTTGCCCGTTATACGCGCAGGGTCTTTGAAAAACAGGAGCTGGATGTCGCGGTGCTCGGATGTTATCTGAACCTTGCACATCCGGATCCGGAAAAGCTGAAAGAGATCCAGTCCCGATATTACGGCAATATCCGTGTCGCTTCCGTGCTCGGCGCTTCCGTCGTCGGTACGGAGACCGGCGCGCCGAATGCACAGTACAGGACGGACGCAAATACACATTCCAAAGAAGCGCTGGAGACCTTTATCAGGGGACTTGCACCGGTCGTGGAATGTGCGGAAAAGTACGGCGTCAGCATGGCGATCGAACCGGTATGGAAACATATCGTATACAGTCCGGAGCGGGCGAGGATCGTGCTGGATGCCATTGCGAGCCCGAACCTGCGGATCATCTTTGACCCGGTGAACCTTCTCTGTATAGAGAATATGGACCGGCGGGAGGAGATATTCGGCAGGACGATCGAACTGCTGAAAGAGGATATCGCGGTCGTCCACCTGAAAGACTTTGTGCCCGAAGGCAATGACCTTAAGAGCATCGCAGCGGGTACGGGGATGATGGATTACCGGCAGATCCTGTCCTTTATGAAACACAGCAAGCCGTATATCCAGGCGACGCTTGAAAACACGGTCAATGAAAACGCAGTGCAGTCCAGGATGTATCTGGAAAAACTGTATGCGGAAGTCTGACCGTTACAGATAATCGATAAATGCCGGCGGAAGCTTCAGGCACGGAGTCTCTGCCGGCTGACTGAAAAGGAGGAAATAAATGAATCAGCTGAATGAAGCAATTGCAAAGATCGGTGTAGTACCCGTTATCAAACTGACAGATCCGGAGCGCGACGCAGCGCCGCTGGCACAGGCTTTATGCGAAGGCGGCCTGCCGGTGGCAGAGGTAACGTTCCGTGCAGCAGGCGCGGACAAAGCGATCCGCATCATGAAAGAGACATGCCCGGAAATGATCGTCGGTGCAGGAACAGTCCTGACTGTCGAACAGGCACAGAAGGCTGCAGATGCAGGTGCGCAGTTTATCGTTTCCCCGGGTTTCTCCAAGGATCTGGCTGACAAATGCGTCGAGATGAACATCCAGTATTTCCCCGGCGTGACAACGCCTACGGAATACCAGATGGCACTCCCGTACGGATATGAAGTCGTCAAATTCTTCCCGGCTGAACAGTCCGGCGGACTGGCAAAGATCAAGGCAATGAATGCGCCGTTCCCGATGTTCAAGGTCATGCCTACAGGCGGTATCTCCCTGAAGAACCTGGAAGAATACCTTTCCTGCCCGGTGATCGCTGCATGCGGCGGCTCCTACATGGTCAAGGCTGACGATATCGAAAACCAGAACTGGGACAAGATCAGGGATCTCTGCAGACAGACAAGGGAGATCGTTGACAGGGTGAGGGGCTGAAGATGACAAGGGTAGTAACATTCGGCGAACTGATGGTCCGCCTGCAGCCGTTCAACTATGAGCGTTTCGTCCAGGCAAACTCACTGGAATTCACATTCGGCGGCGGTGAAGCGAATGTAGCTGTGTCGCTCGCAAACTACGGGCTCGATGCGGCATTCGTTACGAAGCTCCCGGAGCACGCGATCGGCCAGGCTGCAGTCAACAGCCTGCGCAGATACGGCGTCGATACCCGCTGCATCGTCCGCGGCGGCGACAGGGTAGGCATCTACTACAACGAAAAAGGTGCTTCCCAGCGCGGAAGCGTATGTATCTACGACCGTGCCAACAGCGCGATCCAGCTTGCAAAGCCGGAAGACTTTGACTGGGA
Source organism: Solobacterium sp. (assembly GCA_024698805.1). Classification (GTDB taxonomy): domain Bacteria; phylum Bacillota_I; class Bacilli_A; order Erysipelotrichales; family Erysipelotrichaceae; genus Bulleidia. The sequence continues at coordinate 15,468 of JAILQT010000056.1, read as the reverse complement.
TAAGATCCTTGAAGGCGCGGACTGGTTCCACTTTACCGGCATCACCCCGGCACTGGGTGAAAACGTCGTTGAGATCACCCGTCAGGCATGCAAAGCCGCAAAAGCGCGCGGTATTAAGATCTCCTGCGACCTGAACTACCGCGGGAAGCTCTGGACACGCGAGCAGGCAAGGGCTGCGATGACAGACCTCTGCCAGTATGTGGATGTCTGCATCTCCAATGAGGAAGATGCGAAGGATGTCTTCGGCATCGAAGCGGAAGCGACCAACATCTACGGCGGCCAGCTGAATCATGAAGGCTACAAGTCTGTCGCAAAACAGCTCGCTGACAGATTCGGTTTTGAAAAGGTGGCGATCACGCTGCGTGAATCCCACAGCGCTTCCGACAACGGCTGGAGCGCAATGCTGTATGACGTCGCTTCCGACGAGTACTGCTTCTCGAAAAAATACGAGCTGCGCATCATTGACAGGGTCGGCGGCGGCGACAGTTTCGGCGGCGGTCTGATCTATGCGCTGCTGAACGGCAAGGGCACGCAGGCAGCAGTCGAATTCGCAGTCGCAGCTTCTGCCCTGAAGCATACGATCGAAGGCGACTACAACATGATGACTGTAGCGGAAGTGGAAAAGCTTGCCGGCGGTGACGGTTCGGGACGGATCCAGCGCTGAGCGGGAAATCAAGGAGAAAAGATTATGGAACATCATAATCCTCTGCTGACCGCATCCCCCGGAAAGAAGTTCATCACGTTCGGTGAAGTCATGATGCGCCTGACACCGCCGAATTATGACAAGATCCGGGTGGCTACAAACTTTGAGATCAGTTATGGCGGATCCGAGGCAAATATCGCCCTGGCCCTTGCCAACCTGAAAGTGGACAGCACATTCTTCAGTGTCGTCCCGGACAATTCACTCGGCAAGAGCGCTGTCCGCATGCTCAGAAGCAACGATGTGCACTGCACGCCGATCATCCTCTCCACCCCGGAACAGACACCGACGCACAGGATGGGCGTCTATTATCTGGAGACCGGATACGGATCCGTCCGTCCAGGGTCACCTATGACCGCAAGCACAGCGCGATCTCGGAATTCGATTTCTCGGTGATCGACGCGGACGAACTGCTGGAAGGTTTTGACTGGCTCCACCTCAGCGGCATTACGCCGGCTCTCAGCGAAAGCTGCCGCGAGTTCATCCTCCGCCTGATGAAAACAGCGAAGGAAAAAGGACTGACAGTCAGCTTCGACGGCAATTTCCGCTCAAAACTGTGGGGCTGGGATGAAGCGCGCGACTACTGCACGCAGTGCCTGCCGTATGTGGACGTACTGTTCGGCATCGAACCGTATCATCTCTATAAGAATGACGATGATCCGGCTGCAGGCGATTACAAGGACGGCCTGTCCATGCATCCGAGCTATGAGGACCAGGATGAGGTCTTCCAGAGATTCATTGAGAAATACCCCAATATCAAATGCATTGCCCGCCATGTACGCTATGCGCATTCCGGCAGCGAGAACAGCCTGATGGCGTATATGTGGTATGACGGCCATACCTTTGAAAGCAAGAAGTTCACGTTCAATATCCTCGACAGGGTAGGCGGAGGCGACGCGTTTGCCAGCGGCCTGATCTACGCGATGATGAACAATTACAAACCGATGGATATGATCAATTTCGCGGTCGCATCAAGCGTCATCAAGCATACGATCCACGGCGACGGGAATATCGTCGACGATGTGGAATCGATCCGGAACCTGATGAATATGAATTACGATATCAAGAGATAGGAAAACAGATTATGAAAGCATTTATGGATAAGAATTTCCTTCTGGAAACAGAGACTGCACAGCATCTTTTCCACGACTATGCGGACAAAATGCCGCTTGTGGATTATCACTGCCATATTTCCCCGAAGGAGATCTACGAAGACAGAAGATTCGGCAACCTGGCTGAAGTATGGCTCGGCGGCAGGAATCCGGACGGCACATATTTCGGCGACCATTACAAATGGAGGGTCATGCGCTCCAACGGCACGCCGGAAGACTATATCACCGGTGACAAGCCTGACTTTGAGCGTTTCATGAAATTCACGGAAGCACTGGAAATGGCGATCGGCAACCCGATGTATCACTGGTGCAATGCGGAGCTCCATAAATACTTCGGTATTGAGGAGCCGCTCACCGTCGGGACGGCAAAGAAGATCTGGGACAGATGCAATGACATGCTGAAGAATGACCCGGACATGACTGTACGCGGCCTGATCCGGAAATCCAACGTTGCCTTTATCGGCACGACCGATGATCCGGTCGATTCCCTTGAATGGCACCGGAAGATCAAGGAAGATCCTTCCATCACGGTGAAGGTATGTCCTTCCTTCCGTCCGGACAAAGCGATCAACATCAATAAAGAAGGCTTCGCGGAGTATATCGGCAAACTCGCAGCGAGCGTCGGGAAAGAATCCCTGGATTCTGCCGGGGCAGTTATCGACGCCCTGATCGAAAGACTTGAGTTCTTCGCAGAGCTCGGCTGCCGTGCAAGCGACCACGGCCTGGACTATATCCCGTACCGCAAAGGAACTGCGGAAGAGATCAACGCTGCTTTCTGCAAAGTCATGAAAGGCGAAGCGATCTCCCTGGAAGAAGCGGAAAAATACCAGACAGCTGTCCTGCTGGCGCTCGGCAAGGCGTATCACCGTCTTGGCATCGCGATGCAGCTGCATTATTCCTGCCACAGGAATGCGAATGAGCGTATGTACCGCCGTCTGGGACCGGATACCGGTTTCGATATGATCGCCACAAACAACTGCGGCGAAAGCATCGCGGACCTGCTCTCCGAACTGGATTACACCAATGAGTGCCCCAAGACGATCCTCTATTCCCTGAACCCTGTCGACAATGAGCTGCTCGGCACACTGCTCGGCTGCTTCCAGTCGGATGAGGTACCGGGAAAGATCCAGCTTGGTTCCGCATGGTGGTTCAATGACACAAAGAGCGGCATGGAAGACCAGATGCGTGCACTTGCAAACCTCGGCCTGCTCGGCAACTTTGTCGGCATGCTGACAGATTCACGCTCCTTCCTGTCTTATGCGCGCCATGACTATTTCCGCAGGATCATGTGCAACATGATCGGGAACTGGGTGGAAAACGGTGAATATCCGAACTTCGATGCTTCCCTGAAGAAGATCGTGGAAGGCATCAGTTATAACAACGCAGCCCGGTATTTCGGCCTGTGAACATAGTTTCCATTAAGACCTCCATATTTATATGCCCTGCATTCCTCGGGGCAGAAAGGGATCCGTACCTGCGACCGGCTGCAGGATCAGATCCCTTTTCTGTATTCACGAAAAAGGTGACTGATTGGGAAAAGAATTCCTTCAGGATGCCCGGAGGATCCAAGCTTCACGGCCCCGGTAAAACAGATCTTCCCGCCGGAGCTGAAAGATGTGTAATGCAGGAAAATGAATGTTACAATTTAAATATAATCATTTCCGGCGGCCTAGCTCTATGCCGCTGGCCGGTGCCGGGATCATCCGGACATCCTGTAATCGACTGTGCTGCAAATAACATAATGAAGGAGGTTCAGCATGGGTTCAGTATCAAAGATCTATTACACAACAGAAATCACACCGGAAAACATTATCAGACTGTACGAAAAACTCGGAAAGAAACTGACCGGCAGGGTCGCCGTAAAGGTCCATTCCGGGGAAGCTGGCAATCAGAATTTCCTGAAGCCGCTGTTCTGGAAACCAATCATCGATCATGTCGGCGGGACCGTGGTGGAATGCAATACCGCCTATGAAGGGGAAAGAAACTATACGGACAGGCATATACGCCTGATCCGCAGACACGGCTGGAACGATTATTTCAATGTGGACCTGATGGATGCGGAAGGACCGGATATCGAATTTGCGATCAGCCGCTACGGCCAGCATGAGAGACACCTGGCTTCAGACATCATGGGCAAAAACATCCTGAACTATGATTCAATGCTTGTTCTTTCCCATTTCAAGGGTCATCCGATGGGCGGCTTCGGCGGCGCCCTGAAGCAGCTGTCGATCGGCTGTGCCTCCTGTGCGGGAAAGGTGAACATCCACTCTGCCGGCAAATACCGCAGTGCGGAAGAGCAGGCAGTCGTATGGGGCGACCTGCCGCCCCAGAATGCCTTCCTGGAATCGATGGCGGAAGCAGCTTCGGCAGTAACGGATCACTTCAACGGGAACATGGTGTTCGTAAACGCCATGGTCAATATGTCGGTCGACTGCGACTGCTGTGCTGTTGCGGAAGACCCCTGTCTGAAGGATATCGGCATCCTGATCTCGACCGACCCGGTCGCGATCGACCAGGCATGCCTGGATCTTGTAAAGGCGTCGAAGGATCCGGGAAGGGACCATTTCATGGAAAGGGTCACGACCAGGAACGGGGAATACACGGTCGAAGTGGCTGACCGCCTCGGCATGGGCGTACGGGAATATGAACTGATCGAACTGTAGTTCCCGGCACAGGAAAAAAACGAAGTATTCATGCATGCTGTATTGACGTTATCCTGTCATGATTGGTATGATAATAAAAAGCGTATCAGGGAGTAGCTTGCACCGTCATGTGTAACATATTATCGTCAGTACGGGACTGAATATCCCCGGAATATGTTGTAAGAAGCGAGACTTTTATGCAGATGTTTTGTCTGTGTGAAAGTCTCTTTTTCATAATCAGCTTCAGTGCAATGGGAGGAAATCATGAAAAAAACATCACTGCGCAAGCGCCTCAGCTACCGTTTTGACAATCTCATGTCAAAAGGCACACCGTCCCTGCTGCTTATTCTTGCCGTGATCACCGCCGTTACCGTTCTGGCAGGGGCCTTTGCGGCCATCGCCCTGGGCGGACCGGACGGGTCCGGCGGGAATTCGGCAGGGTCGACCATCTGGTTCACACTCATGCACGCACTTTCAAGCGGTGTCCTTGCCAAGGAGGAAGGTACCGTAGCCTACCTGTTTGTTATGACGATTGTCACATTTGTCGGCATTTTCATCACCAGTTTCCTGATCGGTACCGTATCCAATGCGATCAAGGAAAAACTAGTCCAGCTGCAGCGGGGCAGGTCATCTGTCATTGAGGAGGGACATACGGTCATACTCGGCTTTGATGAGAATGTGACAGAGATCATCCGGGAACTGATCTATGCCAATGAAAACAAAAATGACGCATGCTGCGTGATCATGGCAGATCATGATAAAACGGATATGGAGGATACCATCCGTGATGAGATCGATGATACCGGCAGCCTCCGGATCATATGCCGCAGCGGCAGGCCGGATTCCGTCCATGATCTGAAAGTATGTTCACTGGATACCTGCCGGTCGGTCATCGTCAACCTTGAAGATGATTTTATGTGTGTGAAGACGATCCTTGCCTGTGAGGAACTCCTGAATGAAACGGATAACGATGCCGCATATATAACGGCTGTGATCCGTGACAGGGAAGTCCTGCAGCCGGCAAAGATCGCCGGCGGTCAGCGGGTGGAGATCCTGAATTTCCACAAGACCATGGCACGTCTCATGGTCCAGGCAGGACGTCATCCCGGCATGTCGGAGATCCTCTCGCAGCTGCTCAGCTTCAAGGGCAATGAGATCTATGTCGAGGACGGTGCACCCGCTGCCGGATATACACTGGCAGAGGTCAACCAGCGGCTGCCGGATATCTGTGCAGTCGGTATCCTCCGCAGCGGGGAGCTGCTGTTCAATCCGGACCCTGCCGTAAAGGTTGAAAAAGACGACAGTCTGATCGTTATCGCGGAAGATGATAACGGTATCCGGCTTGAGGACGCGGCAGAACCGGATGAATCTGTTTTCGCATATGGACAGGAAGAAGGGACCGACCCGGACACAATGCTCATACTGGGCAGTTCCGATCTGCTGCGGCAGATCCTCATCGAGGAAAATGCGTACGCCCCTGCGGGATCCAGGGTCATTATCGCTGCAGAAGAAGGTGCGCTCGATATGGATGCGCTGCCCGATCTCAGTACACTTACCAATATCCGTACGGAAGTTCGGGAATGCAGTATATACCGGCGGAACACGCTGGAGAAACTCTGTGCGGAGAATCCCTCGGGCATCCTGCTGTTAAGCGACACCAGGCTGGAAGCTGAAGAAGCGGATGCGAAAACACTCATGCTGCAGCTGCTGCTGACGGATATTTCCGCACAGATCGGCGCCGATGTCCCGCTGATCATCGAAATGAACAGCACCCACAATCAGAAGCTTTCCCAGATGATGCGCGGGACAGACTTCGTTGTAAGCAGCCGGATCGCTGCCAGGATGATGGCGCACATCTCCGAGCAGAGACAGACAAAGGATATCCTGAACAGCCTCCTGTCGGAAGGCGGATCCGGTATCTACATGAAACCCGCTGCCCGCTATGTACAGACCGGCAGACCTGTTTCATTCCATACGCTCCAGGCGTCTGCTGCACGTAATAACGAGATCGCCATCGGATACAAGAAATTCACAGGCGACGGCAGCTTTACGATCCAGATCAATCCCGGCAGTTCAGCCCAGGTTGAATTTACGGAAAAAGACGATGTGATCCTCATCTGCGATAACCTGCTGTGAAAAACGGCTGATCACGCCTGCATCCGGATACAGAAAGAAAAATACAGCTCATCCCGGACAATGTGTACAGGATGAGCTGTATTCATAAGTTTATGCTGAAGAACGTCCTGTCTGCGTACAGGCCGTTTTCAGATAAGCCGGTATACCGTACTGCGGAATATGCTGTTCCCGATCGTGAACCGCTTCGGATCCACTTTGTTCGCCAGCTCGGAGGAGGTGATGAAATCCTTCCCGACGCGGACCAGGATCTGCCTTCCTTTTGTCTCCACGAGGAAACAGGCATCGCTGTCGTTCATATAATCGGCGATCTGCACGATCCCCGGCTGCACGATGAAATCCACTGTCTTTTCCAGCAGGGACTGGTTCTTTCTCCGGATCAGGGGATAGATCGCATCCGCATTGCTGTATTTTGCATAACATGCGGCATCTTTCTTATCCCGGCATTTCCCTGTTTTCGTATAGGAATCCAGATCGATCGGTTCCCTTGTCTCATTGAATGTGAGACGGGTATCCTCTGCCAGCAGGTAATCGATGCTGATGTCCAGAAGTGATGCGATCACCTTCAGGTTATCCACATCGGGCATGCCCCTGTCCGATTCCCATTTTGCTACGGCAGAGCGGGATACACCTGCCTTTTCCGCGAACTCCTCCTGGGAGAGTTTCGCCTGTTTTCTCGCTTCCCTTAGCTTTTCTCCAAATGTCATATACAGACCTCCAGGTGCGCCATTTGCGCTTTTTCTTTCTGTCTGCACTATAGATCCCCGCTGCCTGCTTCACAATAGACGGTCCGTATCATGCCTGTTACGAATCGTAACACGGGTCATTTTCCCGTCTTCTCCTGCCGGAAAGCTTACTGCAGCCCGCGGATCATATGGTGATAGGTAAGGCCGTCCTCTTCATTCGTTTCCGAATGCAGGTCGACGAACCAGTTCCTGTGCCAGAATTTTTCCGCCTGCCGGTTTCCTTTCGCATAGCCCGCTTCGACCCACATGAAGCCGCATTCCGTGAAGGCGTCGAGCATATCCCTTAAGATCTCGGAGCCGAAGCTGAAGCCCTGCATGTCGCTGGGGATCATCATGAAGTCGATCCATACAGCGTCCTGCCGGGGGTAATGCAGGCACAGCCTGGCAGCACAAACCACATCCGGATCGCGGAGTACGACAAAGTATTTGTTCTTGGGATCGCAGCCTTTGGGGCATCTTTCAGCGTCGTGCCGCACGGTATCGATCGTCGGCGTGATGCCCAGCTGTTCAAAATACTGCATGTTGTCCCGGTAGAGTCTCAGTACGTCTTCATAATCCGATTCCCTGATCAGCTGCGCGTCATAGATGCCGGAGAGTTTGCGGATATCGAACGTATATTCGGCCATCCTCAGCCCGTCGACCAGCAGCAGCTCGCAGAGATAACCGCTGTCCCGGTCCATGAAGATATCGGTGATCAGGCCGAACAGTGTCCTGCCCAGCTGCTTTTCTGCCATTTCCGCATATTCCGCGTATTCGGGATGTCTGTCCATCCGGTCTTTATAGTATTTTGCAGTAGCTTCATAGCTGAAGGCGATCCTGGACAGATCCGCGTTTTCCCATGTCAGCAGGACATAATAATCCTTCTGGGACTGCATGATCATTTTGAGGTTCTCAAGGGACGGCTCTATCTCTGCTTCGAAATCGTCATAGATCAGAAGCTTGGCAAGGTCGAAGAACTCTTCGAATGAACTGAATAAGACGCCGTCAAGGATACGTTCTTTCGTGATTCTGTTTTCCATAAGCTGCCTCCTGCTGCTACATGTATCATCTCACAGAATCAGCGTGAGTGTATGCATGTTTTGCCGGATATTTGCATATTTGCACGGCAGTGAAGATAATAGAATGCAGGAAAGGCATGATGGTAATGAGACTGCGCAGGCTGGAAGCGGGAGAGACAGATCTTCTGAAAGAGTTCGTATATGAGGCGATATTCATCCCGGAAGGTGCAGAGGCGCCGCCCAGGGAGATCACAGACAGGCCGGAACTGAAGCTTTACTATGCGGATTTCGGGGCAGGCAGGGCGGACTGCGGCATCGTCGCGGAAGATGACGGCAGGCCTGTCGGCGCGGCCTGGGCCCGGATCATGCAGGATTACGGCCATGTGGACGGGGATACGCCGTCGCTGGCCATAGCGCTGTACAAAGATTACCGCGGGCAGGGCATCGGGACGCGCATGCTGGAGGCAATGCTGCAGCTGCTAAGGGAAAAAGGTTTCGAACGCGTTTCCCTGGCGGTGTGGAAGGAGAATTATGCCGTCCGGATATATGAAAAGGCCGGATTCCGCATCACAGGTGAAAATGAGCACGAATATATCATGATCCGTGAATTGGGAACGCATTGCCTGCAGACTGAACAAAAATGAACAGATCATCAATACCGGCAGGGCAGCAGAACGGAGGAACAGCTTCAATGGAATACGGAATCAGGAAGATCACGATCGATGATTATGATGAGATCTATGAGTTATGGAACAGCACGGAACAGACCCGCAGGGCACTGAACCCGGTCGACGACAGCCGAGAGGGGATCGGGAGATATCTGAAGCGCAACCCGGACACCTGTTTTGCGGCGACAGCGGACGGAAAGATCGCCGGAGTGATCCTCTCCGGTCATGACGGGCGCCGCGGCATCATCCATCATCTGTGCATCCATCCCGCCCACCGCCGCAGGGGGATCGCCGGAAGGCTCGTCGCATGTGCTGAGGAGGCCCTGAAGAAAGAAGGCATCCATAAGGTCTTCGATATCGTATTCAAGGATAATGATGCGGCGAATGAATTCTGGGAAAGCAGGGGGTATACGCTGCGTACAAATATCAATTACCGCAACAAGAGCCTGAATGCCCGGGTCCCTACGGGGGAATAAAGGGGACTTACTGTTATATCGGTTCAGGAAACGGGGGATCTTCCGGGATCCCTTTTTTATATGACAGCTTTACGGATAACCGGGACACTGCAGAACGCTTTTCCCATGATCACAGCCTGTATCCTCCTTGTCAGAATCGGCTATAATCTCCATTAGGGATATGACCGTAAAAATACATGCAAAACCGGATATGCCGGATACGTTTGACCGTCTGGACATGCTGTGGGAGCGCTATCCCCGGTATCATGAAAAGACTGTCTTTACGGATCTGGAACAGCTGCTTGCGGAACACGCATCTTTTCAGGCTGACTTCGAAGGCCTTGAGGAGGATTACAAGGCAGAACGCTGCGATGAGTTCCTCATCCAGCTCGCACTGAGTGACCTGCCGTACCGGTACGCCACAAAAGAGATCATCGAATCCTGCGGGCTGCCGGAAGAGAACCGTTATGTGAATGCGTTTATGGAACAGTTTGCGGATATCGATACCGATCAGAACGCCTGTTTCCTGTTTCCCGAAAGCTATGTATCGCAGTTCTTTGTGATCACCGAAGTCTGCAGCCGCGCAAAGCAGTTCAGGGCAATAAACAACCTCTTCCCGGATGAGGACAAGGTCCATTACCTGGCTGTGTTCGATAAAGAAAACATGGACGATGTCCTGCTGATGTACCATCTCCTGTATACGAACACCTCGCAGGATCTTTTCGGCGGTTACTCGCTGTATGACTATTCCCTGTCCTGGTACCAGACACATCTGCGCCAGAATGATACCGTGCTCCGCTCCCCGTACCTGCCTGACAGGACGGCAGTCTATCTCGGAGCGCTGCCTTACCATCTCAACCCGGCCAAAGCCGTCTATGTCCGCCGCAATATCCGGCATATCCTGGAATGCGGCTACTTCGCATCGGAACTTGATCTTTTCCTGAACCTGACGACACGGATCATGCCGGTCTTCCAGTGGTGGTACAAAGACATTGCACTCTATGAAGAGAAGGACGGTTATAAAACGAACTGGAAACTGGAACGGACGAAGATCCGGACCGCGCTGACAGAGCAGGGGGTCATTAAACCGAAATGGAAACACGAACTGTCGCTGTTTCATGCCGTGCGCAGACGGTACCCGGATACGCTCTGCCAGTACCGGCCGGAATGGCTCGGCACGCAGAGCCTTGATATCTATATCCCTTCGCTGCGCACGGCGATCGAATACCAGGGCATCCAGCATTACCGCCCGGTACCTTTCTTCGGCGGTGAGGAAGCGCTCATCACGAGATGGGAACTGGACAGGAAGAAACAGAAGCTCTGCGAAGAGAACCGGGTGCAGCTGGTCGAATGGCCGTATGACCTCGAACCATCCGACCGCAATGTCCGGATCACGCTGGACAGGCTGAAGGAAAAGAAAGATCCGAAACTGGAGGCGTTCCTTGACCTCGCAGACTTTGACGCGTATATGGAACGCTATCCTGAATTCTGCGGCCTGCGCATGGGCGGCGCGACATTCATGAAGGAACAGCAGCTCATGGAAAGCGATGAGAAACGCACGCACCGTCAGAAGGAGCTGGAGAGGGAAAAGAGGAAAAAGGAGATCCTGGATGACCTGCATGCACAGATCGGCAGCCTTGTGCAGCAGGCCATGACAGACGGTATCTGGGATACTGTCCGGGGCAGGGGGAAGATCGAATACCGCTATCATTACCCGGATGGCAAAAGAGGGGATATCGAACACTATCTGGCAGGCCGGTATGATGAACCGGTGCAGACCGGGGAGAATGCGTATGTCATCCGGATCCGGCGCAGCGACTATCCGCTGATCGAACTGCTGGTGATGTCCGGCCGGAATCTTTTCAATCAGTATGACCACGGCCATCCGGAACCGGCAGCGCAGTTCCTTATGCAGTACAACCGTATCGCAAAGATCGAATACCTGATGTACCAGGTCAATTATTACCGGGAGGAATACCGGAGCCTGCGGTCGATCGAAGAGCCTGAACTGAAGAAGCTCCTGCAGGACTATCACCGGGATCTGAATTCAAAAACAAACAGGATCTATGAATACCTGATCGGGGACGGGAAGACCCATGCAAAATGGAAATCGGAACAGAAAGCCTATGCGATCGTGCTGAAACATTACCCCGACGCGCAGTTCCAGTACCAGCCGGACTTCCTGTTCGGACAGAGACTTGATATCTATATCCCCTCAGCGGATACGGCGATCGAATACCAGGGGAAGCAGCACTACGAACCGGTCGCGTTCTTCGGCGGCCTGGAAGGACATAAACGGAACCGGGAGCGGGATGAACGGAAGTTCCGCCGCTGCAGGGCGCACGGCATCACGGTCCTGTACTGGGATTATGACAGACCGCTGACGGAGGAATACTTCCTCAGTGAGATCAAGCCGCAGATCGGGCTGAAAACGGACAGTATACTGATCTGAGCGAACAGCAATCTTATAACGGAGGTACATATGGGTCTTAAGATCGAAAACGGGATGATCACAGGATACAGCGGACAGGAAGCAGACCTCGTTATACCGGAAGGCGTAACGAAGATCGCAGACAATGTTTTCGAGGGACACACGGAGATCGTTTCCGTCGTATTTCCCGAAGGACTGCAGGAGATCGGGAAAGAATCATTCATGGGCTGCACATCCCTGCAGGACGTCAGTCTGCCGGACAGTGTGACAGCCGCGGACAGCAGGGCTTTTTATCAGTGCGGTGCCGTTCAGTCTGTCCGGCTCTCCAAAGGCCTGAAGAAGATCGGCGACCAGTGTTTTATGGGAACGGCCATCAGCAGTATTGAGCTGCCTTTCGGTCTGAGATATATCGGCAGCGGGCTTTCGCAGACTGTAAGCAGCTGAAAAGCATTGCGGTCCCTGACACCGTCACACAGATCGACGCGGAGGCTTTCGGATTCACCAGTAATTTCGGCCCGGACGCTGAGAAGGTCGAAGGCTTTGAAGTACATGCGTCTGTATACAGCACGGCCCGTACCTATGCGCACGAGAATGACCTCCTGTTCATCCCGGCAGAAAAAGAAGCCGTACTGCCCGAATTTGAGATCAGGGACGGCGTCCTGCTCTGTTATAACGGTACGGATGAAAACATGGCGATCCCGAAAGGAGTCACAGCGATCGGCAGATATGCCTTCAAGGCCAACAGGACCATGAAACATGTCTCGATCCCGAAGACCGTGACAGAGATCGGCTTCCATGCCTTTGAGGACTGCACGGCGCTGGAAGAGGCGGATATACCCGGCAGTGTAAAGGAGATCGTGTCCTATGCATTCATGCGCTGCAGAAAGCTGAGAAAGGTGACCCTGCACCCGGGACTCCGGAAGATCGCCTCCTGGGCATTCGGCGACTGTGAAAGCCTGACCAGCATCACGATCCCGTCCACAGTCAGGCAGATCGGTCATTTCGCTCTCGGATTCAAACAAAGCAGTTACAGGGAGAAATACCAGTACAGCATCTATGACAGATACGCTTACGGGCTTAAGATCCATCATCACGGCAACCGCGCGGTGCAGGAATACATCGCATGGTATAAGCTGAGCCTGGTGATGCTGAGGCAGGGCTGAAGAACACCGTTTCACACAGGGTCCTCATACTGTCGGGAAGGATCAGCTGCAGTCTTCCGGATGCCTGGATGATATAAATGAAAAAGCGCTGTATACACAGTACGGGAACTGTTTGTATACAGCGTTTTCCTGTATTACAGGGGAATGCAGCCATATCCGGGAATACCCGGGAACTTCTGCAGGCTTTCCCTGCAGCCGTACGGGATCTGTGCAGAAAAACAAATCCATGCTGGAAAATGCAGGATGTTTCAGGCAGGGCATGCGCAGCGTGTATAATGGATATATCCGGGATGAACACCATGAAAGAAACGAACGCAGCAGAAACAAAAATACAGAGATCCCTGCAGGCAAAGGTGTACCGCGCCGTACTGATGGGCTCGCTGCTGATCGGGCTGGTCGCGCTGGCTGCAGGCCTGACGACCTATACCTACAGTGTTGCCGACCAGTATATCGACAAGGCATACGGCCTTGCGTGCACAGCCGGCAGTATGATCAACAGGACCATCGACGCCGGCAGCGTCGGCAGGAATGTCCTGGAGATATACCGGGGACTGGACGTAGAGGAAAAGCAGAAGACCGGCACGGAAGAATACAGGGCATTGTTCCGGTCCGCAACGGACAATCCCGAGTACTGGAAGCTGATCGACACGATAGACCAGTTTCTCAGCAACAGCACGGTATCCAATCTCTACGCAGCCGTTATCGATCCCGATACGCAGGCACTGGTCTATGTATGCGAACCGAACACCCGTGAAGGCACAAAGTATTATCCGGGGGACTGGGAACCGATGGAGGACAGGGTCATAAACAAGTTCCTGAACTGCAGCGATCCCATGAAAAGACTCTATGATATCGGTTTTTCCGAAAGAAACGGTTTCCGCTGCATCAGCGGTCTGATGATCTCGGATGAACCCGATTTCCCTCTTTTTGTTTTCTGTGAAGTCACGCTCGGAAAGCTGCTTTCCGGCATGCGGCAGTTTGTATTTGCATTCACCCTGGCACTGGCTGCGGCCATATTCGTGCTGGAAAGGATGATGAGCCGGAGGATGATGCGCACCGTCGTCAGTCCGATCAACCGCATCGCGGAAGCTGCGCAGACTTATGTCAGGGACAGGAAAGACGGATCAACGCGCACAGACCATTTCTCCGCGCTGAATATACAGACAGGGGATGAGATCGAGAACCTCGGCAATGTCATGTCGAATATGGAGGAGGATCTGAGCGAATACGAACACGAACTGACTGTCAGTATTGCGAATACCGAACGCTATGCCACGCAGATGCAGCTGGCTGAAAAGATCCAGGACGGCATCCTGCCGAAGAATTTCGACGATTATAAAGACTGTCCCGCTTTTGATATCTATGCTTCGATGGACCCGGCAATGGAGATCGGCGGCGATTTCTACGACTTCTATATGCCGGATGACGATCACCTGGTCATGACGATCGCCGACGTATCCGGGAAAGGGATACCGGCAGCCCTGTTCATGATGGCTTCCAAGATCCGGATCGAAGACCATATGCGCATGGACCTTTCGCCTGCGGAAGTGCTGGAGACCGTGAACAACGATGTCTGCGAAAACAACGACGGGCAGATGTTCGTGACGGTATGGCTGGCAGTCCTTGAGATCTCCACCGGCATCGTAAGGGCAGTCAATGCGGGACATGAATACCCGGCGCTGCAGGGGACAGACGGCACGTTCCGTCTGTATAAAGACAGACACAGTTTCGTCGTCGGCGGGATGCAGGATGCGAAATACAGAGAATACGAGTTCACGCTCGAACCGGGTGCTGCTTTATTCGTCTATACGGACGGTGTGCCCGAAGCGACAGACGCTGACAAACAGATGTTCGGTGCGGACAGGATGCTCGAGGCACTGAATGCGGAACCGTATGCGTCACCGGAAAAACTCCTGAAAAATGTGCATGATGCGGCAGATGCCTTTGCCGGGGAGGAACCGCAGTTCGACGACCTCACGATGCTGTGCGTAAGGTATTACGGACCGGGTCATAAAAAAGGATCCATGCAGGATGCAGGATGACGGACGGAGGTGTTTTATGCCAAGCCTTGTACCCGTAACGAAAGAGAACCTGGAATATGCGGTGCGCATCCAGAATACGATCTTCCCGGAATACAACGGGGAAGCCAATTATATTGACAGCATCACCGGGAAAACAGACAGTGCATACTCCCTAGTTTATGACGGGGATACATGTATCGGCATCACCGGGCTGTATACCTATGATACGGATCCGGACAGCGCATGGCTAGGCTGGTTCGGCATTCTCGAGCCGTACCGCAGACGCGGTCACGGCAGGGAACTGATCCGTCTGTTTGAAGAAGCTGCGCGTGAGAGGGACTTTTCGCATACGCGCATCTATACGGACCGCTATGAGAACGATACGGCGATCGCCTTCTA
>JAILQT010000063.1 GCA_024698805.1 Solobacterium sp. | reverse complement strand
ACTTAAAATTCTCGGCTGAATTATTGCCGGTACTTAGTGCAGAAACTGTAAACAGAGTTGCTACATTATTACGTTATTTATACTTTCACGATTTAATTGACGCTTATCCTGATTTCATTGATTCAGCAGACTACTTGGCTTTTAAGAAGATCTTAGAAGGCGAATCAATTCAAGACGCTCTTGAATACATAGTCAGGAAGATTGAGAACAACGGCACTGAATAAAAGCTGCTGTTCTTTTCTTTTTTCTTTGTTTTATTTCACTTTATTTCTGTTCGTTTTATTTATCGAAATTATGTTTTCGAAAAACGCAAAAAGAAAAAGCCGGTCCCAAAGCCGGTCCCAACGCATTTTTGAGTATACTTGAAAATGTTAAAAAACCCCATAAATAAAGGGGATTTGAGCAATCCCCTTTATTAGGTAGTGGAGCTGAGGGGAGTCGAACCCCTGTCCAAGAATCGTTCCACATTTGAACCTCTACAGTTTAGGCCGCTGGTTGATAAGACAGCAGACATGACAGCGGTCTACCCGTCTGCTGAATCTGTCTGTAAATTGTCGGGATCACCCTACAGACATCAGGATCACCTTATCTGTTTATTTTACGCAGTTACGATATAACAGCTAAAACCGGAACCGGGCGCTGCGGCGCGATTTTGCGCAGATTAAGCAGCGAATGCGAAACTATTGTTTCTGTTAGCGTTTAAATTTAATTGGTGATATGGTCACCGCTCCACTGCAGTTCAAATCAAACAAAGACCTGTCGAAACCATTACAACCCCATGAATGATACATCTTCCGATGTATCCGTAATATAGCACTGCAGGCCCCAAAAATCAACGGAGTTTCAGTGCTTTTTCCATTTCCCTCTTAGCGTCCCTGAGCTTCTGGTCCTGGCGCTTGTCATAGAGGTTTTTGCCTTTTGCGAGGGCGATCTCCAGCTTTGCCCTGCCTTCCTTCAGATAGATCCTTACCGGCACCAGCGTATAGCCCTTTGTCTTGACAGCCTGGTAGACTTTCCTGATCTCATACTTATGCATCAGGAGTTTCCTGTCCCTGTCTTCATCAACATTGAATACATTTCCGTATTTATAGGGTGATATATGCATCCCTTTGATCCATGCCTCGCCCTTGACGATCGAGATGTAGGCATCCTTGAACTGTATCTTCCCTTCACGGACACTCTTGATCTCTGTTCCTGTCAGCACGAGACCGCATTCGTACCTGTCTTCAAGATAATAGTCATGAGAAGCTCTGCGGTTGACAACAAGGTTCTTTTCCTTACTTTTTCCTGCCATGTCTGCTTCTCCTTTCCTTCTGCCTTATCAGTTTAGCACGTTCTGCGCGTTTCCTGCTTTTTGCGGTCGACTTTTTCAATACCCGGATCAGTTTGAACACGATCCTGCCTTTTTCCTCAACAGCTGCCATCTCAACGATGAGCTTCATGCCGAGCGTAAATATCTGTCCGGAATATTCTCCCCTCAGACTCAGCCTTGCCTGGTCAAAGAAGAAGAAATCATCATGGATCGAAGAAGCGGGAATAAAGCCTTCGACCGTATTAGCCAGTCTGACATACATGCCGGACTGCACGACACCGCTGATGATGCCTTCAAAGCGCGAGCCGATGAATCCCGACATATACTGCGCTGTCTTCAGATCGTCGCATGCGTATTCGGCTTCCTGGGCGATCCTTTCCCTGACGGAGGACTGCTCCGCCGCTTCCGCACATCTCTTTTCATCTTCCCGGATGCGTTTCGCATCGCTGCATCCTTCAAAGATATATTTCCGCATCATGCGGTGCACGATAAGGTCCGGATATCTGCGGATCGGGCTGGTGAAATGCAGGTAGGATTCCTCTGCCAGGCCGAAATGCCCGGAACAGTTGATGTCATAGACTGCCTTCTGCATGCTTCGGAGGAGCAGCGTGCTGAGCACGGGATACGTCTCCTCATCCTTCACGGAACTGAGATATCTCTGTATCTCGTTCGGATAGACGGTCCTGCCGGATACGAATTTATGTCCCAGCAGTTCGGAAGTGCGCACGAATTCACGCATGCGCGCAGCACGCGGTTCGCCATGCACACGGTATACAGAAGGGACTTCCGTCCAGCGCATATACTCCGCTGCGGATACATTGGCTGCGATCATGCAGTCTTCAATGATCTCCTCCGCGTGTCCCCTCGTTTTCGCTTCGATTTTGACAGGGACACCGTTTTCATCCACGGTGATCTTTCTTTCCTCGCTGTCGAATTCGATCGCGCCCTTCTGCAGCCTGTATCTGCGGATCGCATCCGCGCAGTCACGCAGCTGCTGCAGGAATCCTGTCAGCGCGCTGTACTGTCTGCAGAGTTCTTCATCCTCTTTGAGGATCCGGTTGACGTTCTCATATGTCATCCTGTATTTCGAATTGATCACGCCCGGATAGAACTTATACGAAGCCGTCTCCCCGTCGGGATGGATGACCATCTCGCAGGTGATGACCAGCCTGTCTTCATGCGGGTTCAGACTGCATATGTTATTGCTGAGGACCCTCGGCAGCATCGGCACGGACCGGTCTGTCACATAGACCGAGCAGCCCCTGCGGAAAGCTTCCTGATCCAATTTGCTGCCTTCGCGCACATAGTACGATACATCCGCGATCGACACCTTCAGGAGCCATCCTTCATCCGTTTCCTGCACGCTGACAGCGTCGTCGAAATCCTTGGAATCCTTGCCGTCGATGGTGATGAAGAGCTCCTCACGCATATCCGTCCTGCCCGCCATGTCCGCTTCTGAAACAGACGAAGGCACCTGCCGTGCTTCCGCAAGCACCTCTTCGGGGAATTCCGGTTCGATATCATGGTCAAGCAGCACGGACAGGATATCCACGCCGGGGTCGTCCATATGCCCGAGTTCCTTTGTGACGCGCAGCGTCAGGCTGGAATAATTCTCGATAGCACACTGTACTTTAAGGCCTTCATAGGGCACGAAATCCTGTGCGGTGATCACCTTCTTCTCTCTTTCTTCAAGAAGGCGGTCATCCAGGATAAGCTTCAGCCCCCTGCCCGATGTCAGATAGGTACCGATCAGATACTTCCTGGCACGTCTGAGGATCTGCAGCACTTCGCCGTATACCTGCCACGGCTGGCAGCGGTACAGCACCGTATCCCCGTCCATGGCCGTATTCTGCGATTCGGGCGGGATCCGCACCGAAGAGCTGTCCTCCCTGTCGATGAAACCCATGCCGCGGCTGTTCACGGACAGCCTGCCGGTGAAGATGCCTGCCTGGCTGCGGGTATACAGGGTACCTTCTTCCAGCACGACTTCCTGATCCGCAAGCAGTTCGTCCATCAGGCTGATGAACTGTTCCCGGTTATCCTCATCCACGCCGAGGTATTCTTTCAGTTTTGCGTATGTCCTGTTCTTCCGGGAGGAGATCTCCAGATAGTTCAGGATATGTTCTTTATTCATTTCAATCATGTATGTCCCTCTCAACAAAAAAGCCGGCTGTACCGGCTGTTTTTGTTAAACGATCCTGATCAGTATAACCAAAGCAAAGAAGACGATGCCCAGTACTAAAGTTATATTTGATATGACCTTTTCTGATCCTCTTTCCTTCACGTTTGCGAACAGATTCAGTCCGCCGTTGCCTGTAAATGCACCGGATATACCGTCAGATTTTCCGCCCTGCAGCAGTGAGAGAACGATCAGCATTGCCGATACGATCATTAATAATGCGTTAAGCATGGTAAGCTCCTTTCGCTTTATGCCGTTCAATTATAGCAGACGGATATCATACGTGCAAATGGTTTTCGTATTATCCGATCAGTTCCCTGATATCCGTGTATGTGCAGTCTTCGAAGCTGTCAGCTACATTTTTGCAGGTGATCTTCCCGTCATATGTATTGACAGCGGAGCAGATGACATCGCTGTTCCTGCAGGCTTCTTCCAGACCTGCTTTCGCGATCTGCAGTCCGTAGCGCAGCGTTGCGTTCGTCAGTGCGATCGTTGAGGTGCGCGGTACGGCACCGGGCATGTTGCCGACACAGTAGTGCACGACGCCGTCCTTGACATAAACGGGATCGTCATGCGTCGTAACGCGTGAGGATTCGCCGCAGCCGCCCTGGTCGATCGCAACGTCCACGAATACAGCGCCTTCCTTCATTTCCTTCAGGTATTTCTCCTTGAACAGCTTCGGTGTCGAGCCGCCCGGGATCAGTACGGAACCGATGACGAGGTCGGCATCCTTTACCGCTCTTTCGATGTTGCTGTCGGTGGAGACAAGGGTCTGGATACTGGATCCGAACCTGTTGTCAAGCTCTTCCAGTCTCTTCAGATTGATATCGATGATCGTTACATTGGCACCGATGCCTGTCGCGATCCTGCATGCGTTCGCGCCGACTGTGCCGCCGCCGAGGATAACGACGTTTGCCTTGGGCGTTCCCGGAACGCCTGCGAGCAGGACGCCCCTGCCGCCGTATTTCTTTTCAAGATATTTTGCGCCTTCCTGGATGCTCAGTCTTCCGGCGATCTGGCTCATCGGGATCAGCAGGGGCAGGCTTCCGTCTTTTTCCTGCAGTGTCTCATAGGCGACAGATTTGATCTTTCCGGCAAGGAGCGCATCCATCTGTTCCCTGTCTGCAGCGAGGTGCAGATATGTATACAGGATCAGGCCTTCATGGAACAGGCCGTATTCCTCTTCGAGGGGCTCCTTGACCTTTACCATCATCTCACAGCTGTCCCATACTTCCTTTGCTGTTGAGATGATCTGTGCGCCTGCTTCCCTGTATTCTTCATCCGGGAAGCCGCTGCCGATGCCGGCACCTGTTTCGATCAGGACATCATGACCGGCCTGCACATATGCCTTTACATTGTCTGGTGTCAGTCCGACACGGAATTCATTGTTTTTGATCTCTTTAACGCAGCCAACTTTCATTTTGCCCTCCTTGATCATTCGCTGTAGATAACATCCCGGAAGGATTCAAGATATTTCAGATCGTCGCCTTCCGCGTAAAACCATGTTTCGTCGATCATGATATACGGGCATGCAAGTCCGATATCATATGTATTGTTTCTTGACTTCACCCGGATCGACAGGTACTGTTCGGGAATATCCTCTTCTTCTGCGACTTTGAGCGTCTGGATCGCATTCATATACGAAACGAACGCCGTGAACTTCCCCGGATCGAGATAATCGTTGTCAAATCTGTCGCCGTTCAGTTCAACCGTACCTACCTGGTTGTAGGCCAGCCGCAGCACACTGAGATCCGGCGCACCTTTCGTGCAGGAAGCCAGTGTCATGACCATAACGATACTGGTCAGAATCTTTATAAGTCTTTTCATAATTCCTCCGTTCAGCCCCTGTTCAGATGGTACAGGATCGAGATGCCTTTACCGGCGATATCCTTGTCATAGATATCGATCCTGTCCGTCTCGCCGGCAATGATCTTACCCAGGCCGCCGGTAGCGATAACAAGGCAGTCATCCAGCTGCAGTTCCTTCTTCATCGTGTCGATGATATATTCAACGGCGCCGATATAGCCGTAGACGACGCCTGCCTGCATACCGGAAACGGTGTTTGTGCCGAGTACGCTTGCGGGCTTCAGGATCTCGATCTCAGGCAGCTTGGCTGTCTGGCCTGTCAGGGCATTTGCGCTGATCTGGATGCCCGGCATGATGACGGTATTGGCAAATACGCCGTCGCGGGATACAAAATCAAATGTCGTTGCCGTACCGAAATCTACGATGATGCAGTCCCTGTGATAGGTATGGTAAACAGCCGCAACGTCGACGATTCGGTCAGCACCGACTTCCTTTGCGTTTTCCGTGCGGATCTGTATGCCCGTTTTGATATCCGCATTGATGAACATCGGTTCCCTGCCGATGAATTTGATGACCGCGGAATTCAGTGAATAATTGATCTTCGGCACGACACTGGAAATGACCGTATCGATGATCTCCTCTTTCTTTACGCCGTATGTGCCGAGGAACTCACGGATGCATATGCCGTATTCATCACTGGTGCGCGGCTGCTTCGTGGTCAGGCGGAATGTGCCTGCCGAAATATCATGATCCATCAGCTGCATTTTGATATGTGTATTTCCAACGTCGATCGTCAGTAAGTACTCCATAATGATCCCCCTATGTTTTTTTATAATGTATATATTACACTATCCTTCGTATTCCTGCTAAATCGTATCCGCACCGGAAAGCTTGGCTGTCACTTCACTGACGATCGCATCCGGCATCATGGCCGAAGCATCGCCGCCGTTTATGATGATCTCCTTGACTACGGACGAGGAAAGGAATGAATACTCCGGCTTGGCGATCAGGAGGATCGTCTCCACCCTGTCGCTGATCATCATATTGGCAGTTGCCTGCTGCAGTTCATATTCATAATCGGAAATAGCGCGGATGCCCCTGATGATGCCCCTGGCACCGAGCGATTCCGCATACTTCACAGTCAGGCCGGACCCGACCTCGACAGTCACGTTTTCAAGGCCTTCCGCTTCGAAGCATCTTTCCAGCATCGCCTTTCTTTCCTGTTCGCTGAACAGACATTTCTTCCTCGGGTTGTGCATGATCAGGACGACGACTTCGCCGAATGTCTCGGCAGCGCGCCGGATGATGTCCATATGTCCTTTTGTGACCGGATCAAAGGTACCTGGATAGCAAACTTTCATTTTTGATCTCTCCTGTTCTAGTTATGTCTTCTGTGATCCGTATAGTTTTCAAAATACGGTTCGAAGTTGATATCTGTATCTGAGTTGGAAGGTCTCCAGTCCCTGTGGCGGATGATCTGTGCTTCAAAGCCGTAATACAGATCGATATACCGGATGACCCTGTCAAGGGTCTCAAGCTGTGCTTCCGGGTAGTCCTGCCCGCCGATATGCACAAGCTCGATCCCGATCGAATAGGAATTCATCCCGTAGCTCGTATAGCCGTACAGGGGCTCCGTGCCGACGAGGTCATCGCCGTTGCCGAGCCCGTCATTATTGCCGGTGCCGAATATCTCATCAAAGTTCCCGGGACCGCCCCAGCCCGCATGATGAAGTATATCATCGAGATGCCCGCACTGCACGAGGCTGCCGTCCCTGCCGATGATGAAGTGTGAAGCGACAGCACCCTGTCTGCTGACCTTCATCCATTCTGCAACGTCCGCAGGCGCGCCGGATCCTTCCGTATCATGGATCATGATGTATTTCTGCACTTCCTTATGACCGTGGATGAACGAATCCGCAGAGATCCACACCGCATGCAGGTCAAGAAGCCCGGAGTCTTCGGAAAAATCAAAAGACGTACCGTCGATCACGGCTGTGCCGAAACACTTGAGACCGGTCTCAGGATCGTAATATACAAGACCGTCTTCTGTCTTTACCCAGCCTGTGACAGGCTCACCTTCTTCGTCATACAATTTGCAGCCGTCCTCATCGCAGTGTTCCCCGGGTTCAATGACAGGCGTCTGCAGCCAGGAGAAAAACGCGGCAATGATCAGAAGCAGGCGTTTTACCATTTCGATCATATCCAGACCATTATAGCGCAAAATAAAAAAGCATGTATGCCTGTATGGCTGAACATGCTTTATTTGCCGGAATTTCTTCTCTCGATATCCATGATCTGGTCGACCCTTCTCTGGTGGCGTCCGCCTTCGAACTCTGTTTCCAGGAAGATGTCAACGATCATCTTTGCCATTTCGATGCCGATGACCCTGGCGCCGAATGTGACCATATTCGCATCATTGTGCAGACGCGTATATTTCGCACTGTACGGTTCGGAGCACATGCAGGCACGGATGCCGTTCACCTTGTTGCAGGCAAGTCCGATACCGATGCCTGTACCGCAGATCGCGATGCCCCTGTCGGCTTCGCCGCCCGCGACGGCATTGGCTGCCTTTTCCCCGGATATCGCATAATCGAACGATTCATAGGTGTCCGTGCCGAAGTTGATCACTTCGTAGCCTTTGTCTGTAAGATACTTAACCAGTTCATTCTTCATGTCCACGGCTGTGTGGTCATTTGCGATCGCGATCTTCATACTGTCTTCTCCTTGTCCCCCTTATTGTTCCGTGTGATCAGATATATGCCCAGCGCACCGGTAAACAGTGCGATCAGCTGGGATGTTGAAAGCACGCCGATAAATCCCCTCGCAGCGTCGCCGCGCACAAATTCGATCAGGAATCTGCCGGCGCTGTATATGACAAGATACAGTGCAGCTGTCTTTTCCGGATGTCTGCCCTTCATCAGGTTCCTGTAAAGAATAAAGAACAGTATGAAGTCAAACAGCGAAGACATCAGCTGCGTAGGCAGCAGCCTGACGCCTGCAGGCGCCAGTGACCCGGGCGGGAATACCAGTCCGATCGGCAGATCCGTCTCCATGCCGTAACAGCATCCTGCAAAGAAGCAGCCGATCCTGCCGAAGCCCTGTGCAAGCGCTACGCACGGGATCAGCACATTGAAATAGTGCATGAAATCCCAGTTATGTTTCCTGCACCACAGCCAGCCGGCAAACACGCCGCCGATAATGCCGCCGTAGACGACCCAACCGCCGCTGCCGAGTACAGAGAGCGGGTCTTTTATAAACTCATCGAATGTAACGATCACGTAAGTCAGCTTCGCACATATATATCCCAGGACCAGACAGAAGAAGATCATATTGTCGATATTGTCTTTGTCCAGGTCTTTCTTTTCGGCAAGTTTTTCGGCAAGAACGAAAGCAGCGAGAATACCGAGGGCGATCATGACGCCGTATCCGTGGATCGTGAGCCCGCCGATTTTCAGCCAGTCATTATGCATAGTTCATCCTCCGCATGCCATATTCTATGCCATTTCCGTGCGAATTGGAAGTAAAAGCCCTTTACAGCTGCTCCTCCTTCTCCTCTTCTGCATCCTCAGGCTGGAGGACAGGCATCTGCGTCGTTTGGGGAAGTTCCTCTTCATCCGGTCCGTCCGCTTCGATCGGCGTCATGACAGCCTGCGGCTCCATGATCTCCGGATCGATCAGTTCGGGTTCGCTGATGCCTGTAAAGCCGGCATCGTCAGATACTTCTTCTTCCCCGGTCTTTTCCTCTTCGGGCTTCTTGCCGGTGACGGCAAATTCCTTGATGTACTGATGAAGCTTGTTTGCCAGGAAGAATGTGATGAACAGGTCACTGACACCGCTGTAAATAAGGCCTGCGCCGATCGTTGTAAAGACGATCTTCTGCGCCTGGCTCCCGTTCAGGAAGAATATGATGACAAGGCCCAGTATTACGGAAACGATGCCGAGCACGAAATACCACGATGATTTGTCATAGCCGATCCGGAATGCGACAAGGGCACGCTGCATCTTCACAAACCCGCTGGTAATGATGACCATGCCAAGGATGATCGGTACGATCCCCAGTACAGGCGTCTGCTGGATCACGATGAGCAATGCGCCGATCAGGCTCATGACGCCGATGACGAATTCATTGCGGAAGAGGCTGTCTTTGACTTCAAGCAGGAAATAGGTCGTCAGGTTGACGACACCGTAAATACCGGCAACGATGCCGAGTATCCTGCAGATGATATTCCCCGATACGTTCGGGAAAGCGCACAGAAGGCCGCCGGTCACGATATAAACAACGGAAAGCAGCACAGAACCCCATTTGATTTGCTTTAACATACTCTGTCCTCCGGATGATAATTCTATTCTACACCCTGCATGCAGTTTCCCATTCACAATTTGCCTGATATGTTATGATGAAATCAGCAATACCAGGAGGAAACCATGATAAAAGCAGTATTTGCGACACCGGTACCGGAAGAATACCAGCAGGAATTCACGAAGTTCACCGATGTGGATTTTCACTTTATCCCGCGTATGAAAGTCAGGGATGAAGACATAAAGGACGCTGAGATCATCCTCGGCAACCTGCCGGAAGAAATGGTCAACCAGTGTGAAAACCTGAAATGGCTGCAGCTGGACAGCGCAGGTGCAAATCTTTATAAGAACCTTAATGAGAAAGTCATTCTGACGAACGCTTCCGGCGCCTACGGCACGGCGATCTCGGAACATATGCTCGCCTGCGTGCTTATGGTCATGAAGAAGCTTCCGGAATATATGGAGATCCAGAAGGAACGCGGATTCGTGAACCTCGGTTCCGTCAATACGGTCACGACTTCAAAGGTCCTCAGCGTCGGCATGGGCGATATCGGCACGAACTTCGCGCAGAAAATGAATGCCCTCGGTGCCGAAGTATACGGTGTCAGAAGGAGCATCCATGACAAGCCTGATTTTGTGAAAGAACTTTATACATCCGAAACGATGGATGCGATCCTGCCGGAATGCGACATCGTTGCCCTCTCCCTCCCGGAGACGGATGAGACTGTTTCCCTTTTCAACGCGGAACGTCTCAGGAAAATGAAAAAAGGCAGCATCCTCGTCAATGTCGGAAGAGGCTCTGCCATCGATACCATGGCTTTGTATGAAGTGATGCAGGAAGGCCATCTCGGCGCTGCGTGTCTGGACGTTACGGATCCGGAACCGCTGCCGAAGAACCATCCGCTGTGGAATACGAAGAATGTCTATATCACGCCGCATATCTCCGGCAGGTTCAATGCCCATGTGACGTTCGACCTTGTCATGAAGATCTACAAAGACAATCTCACGCATTATCTGAACGGCGAGCCCCTGGAGCATATCGTCGACAGACATATAGGATATTAAACAAAAAAAAGAGATCTGCATCTCTGGATCTGTTATATATCGCCGATCCCCCGGATCGGATTTTTTTTATATTTCGCTCGATGCGTCTGCATCGATTAGGCGTTATATTTCGCTCGATGCAATGCATCGATTCAGCGTTATATTTCGCTTGGCCCGCCGGCCAATTTGTTGCTGTATTTCAGCCGGATCTGTATTCAGATCCAACGTTGTTTTTCAACAGCAATATTTATATTACTCATCCGAAAAGAAATGTCAACACTTTTTTCAAAAAAATTTTCAAAAGGAATTTCCGCTAAAATCAGGCGTAAGATCACTCGTTGTCCGAGTCTGAATTCGGCTTCGCCAGCATGATCGCAGCACAGAAAAGCAGCACTGCACCGATTAGCAGTTTGTTGGAGATACTGATGTTCATAAACAGAGAAGCGAAGAATGCCGCAAGAAGAATAATCGCAATAATGATCCTTTTCATAACCACCTCCCGGGACAAGAACTATTATATGCCTGCTGCGGGGAACCGCCAAGAAAGAAAAAAGGATCGTACAGATATTCTGTACAGATCCGCTGTCAGTGCAGCCAGCACCATTCCATGCGTCCGCTGCGGACGACAGGATCCGGTCTGACGATCACGGCTTTAAGGAGTCCCCTCTCCGCCTTTCCGATCCGGAAACATGCATTCAGCAGGGAGAGCTTAACTGCTTCTTCTGCGGGAATATTCACGCAGATATCCGCATTGATCACTTTCCCGTCCCTTTTCCTGAGACAGAATGTACCGTGATCCAGTGACAAGTGTATTTCGTCGCCGGCACACAGAGTGCTGTCCGCAGTATTTTCCGCTGCCAGCGTGACGTTGTATTCGTTTTCAGATACGTTCTCGGGCAGGTCAATATCTGCGGGTCTCCTGCAGATCATCTCTTCAAATAACTGTTTTACCATTACTTGTACCTCCTTCGTACGGACTCGTTATAAACTAAAAATGTAACAAAATCAAATTTATTTTCAGAAAATTCTTTCATTAATAAAACCTTAAACTGTTTCCTATGCGGATGTTAATAAAACCTGTCTGCCTTTGCGCTGCCGGCTGCGGAACCTGTCCTGTCACTTTTACCAAAGACATTTTTTCATTTTCATTTGCACAAGGTACCTTCTTTATGTATAATAGTTTAGCGAGCTGTCCTCGTAGCTCAGCCGGATAGAGCGTCCGCCTCCTAAGCGGAAGGTCGGCGGTTCGAATCCGCCCGAGGACGCCATTGCTCTCGGGATGTAGCGCAGTTTGGTAGCGCACTTCGTTAGGGACGAAGGGGTCGCAAGTTCGAATCTTGTCATCCCGACTCAGAAGAAAAAGTCTTAGTTCATAAGGCTTTTTTTATGTTTCTACCCTCTCAAATTCAACACAGAAAATCACTCGTTTTACCGAAAAAATGCAACAAATATGCAACAGATGAAGAAAAAACTTCATTTCATCTCAATTCAGTTCAACTCAGAACAGATAGTTCTGCCTCTTCTGATCTCCGCTTAAGAGAGGGGAAAACCGCAGAAAACAGTTCACTCATCGGTCTACTGAGTGCATAAGTCTTCATTACAGGTAGGGGGTTAGAAAACAATCAGAGAGGAAAACTATTCTCCGTTCATCGGTCTCCTGACTGTATGAGACTTCACTCATGTATGGGGGCATACCTACCCTAACACCTCACGTCTGAGAATCACACGCCGTCTACGAATATTTCTCGCAGAGAACTTGACCACTCAGTATAGGGGAAACTCCCCTCCCTCCCCAGAAGGCGCACCGTTCCCGCCCATCGCCTATATTTACACACAAGGAAAAAAAGAGGGAATTCTCCCTCTGATCTCGTTCAATGTGCAGAATGTGCAGTTTCAGTGTAAAGTATTTTGAAACGCTTCTCACGAAGGGACTTCACACCAGTTTTGCACATTTTGCACACTCAGTAATAATCGTGTGTCAGTTCATCTGCCTCAGGTGTAAATGTGTAACCTATAACCACATTGTGAACTGTCTGACCTCTGACTGTTCCTGTTTCGGACACAGGCACTTTCCCTGAAAGAAGTTCCTTGAATACAGTCTTTCCTTCTGTTCTGTAACCATTCGCAGAACACCATTTTCTGTATGTGTCATACACTTCCTTCACCGTCAGATTACAGGTATTCTTTTTAGCCAGGCATTCACTTATGAAAGAGCCTATCTTGTCAGAATTCTCCCTGTAAACGTTTGTTGCACGTCTTACACTCTCTGGAGGAACACTCCCTTCTGTGTAGTATGATCTCAAGCCATTCAGACACCAGTTCAGAACACCAGACAGATTTCTTTCAAGTTCATCTTTCAAGTGAACGTTCTGTTCAGCCTCTGTGAAATGACGATTGAACTCAATGACTTTCACTCTCCCAGAACTGAACAAAGTCATATCATTTACCGAAGGCAAAACGTTTGTATTGATAAACAATTTGAACACTGGAACGAATTGAAACTCACGTTCGTACAGGTTTCGTGCTGTGATCACGTCACGTCCTGTCATGTCTTTCAGTAAGGCAACATCGAACATCATTCCCTTTTGCGGTTCACTGCAATGAAGGAAACGACATGAGTGAAGGCGTGCGATATCACCTGAAGCGGTTCTTCCGTCCTTCTTCCTCAGTGCCAGTGATTCAGGCTGTATGCTGAGAGCGTATGTTCCCATCATCTTCTGAACCGTACCCAGTAATGTACTTTTACCGTTTCTCGTTGTTTTGCCGTACAGAATATAGAATTCCTCATTCGCATTGTCAGCAGTGAGAGCGTAACCGCAAAGCCTCTGAAGATACTTTATTTTCTCCTGATCATTCTCCATGATCTCATTCAGAAACTGTTCCCAGACTGCCGAAGAAGCCTCAGGCACATAATCACAGATACATACTTTTGAAAGCATCATGGAAGAGTCATGAGGCAAGAGTTCAAACGTTCTGAGATTGATCACTCCGTTTTTCACGTTCAGATAATCCCTCTGGAGGTCAAAGTCTTCCGTCTTACAGTGTGCGTGATTCTTTGCGTCCATGATCATTTTCAACCTCTTCTGACGGTCTCCCAGACGAAGAGCGAACTTCTCATAGTTCTTCTCAAACTCTGTCTGATCAGAACTGACCGTCTCCGCAAGATACACTTTCAGAAGGCGTGCGAACTTCTCCGCACACCTCCCGACAATCACGTCCCCTGTGTCTTCTTTCCACACAATACCGTCATAGACATACCATGTTCTGGAAGTCACATTGAACATGATCACTGAACCATAAACATCTGCAAACATTCTTCCGAGAGTGATCTCATCTGTAATTGAATAACGTTTATTCCTCAGAGGATTCAGTTCTCTGATCTTCTGAAGGACTTCACCATTCGGACAAAATACACTCGTTAAGTTCATTGATCTGTCTTCTTCTCCATTCGGTTATTGATTCAGGTAAATATGTCACTGCAATTTCTATTGTCTTCTCTCCGTATGTTGTACCGTCTGAGAAGTGCTTCATATCCCATTTTTCCCGGTACAACGCAGAAGAGCGGAATATTCGGTCAATGATCTCCTGATCACGATCACACCAGAATGCAAGCAGTGTACAGAGAGCACAATCAGCCTCACTCTGACTCGCATAGTGTTTCTCCCAGTTTCCGCAAAACAGGTCAATGAATTTTCCGTTCTTGCATGCCTTCTTTATGATCTCTTCATCACTGTCTGTACAGGTGTATACAGGCGCACTGTGAGACCGTACAGGCGCATCAGGCTTCTTGTATTTGCTGAAGACATAGTCAATACCAGACTGATTTTCAGACGGTTCATGAGGCTGAATGGCACGTCCTGTGAAGGCACAATATCTCGCACCGTCATACACCTCAACACCATTCGCAGCATTTTTGAAAGATTTCGGAATTCTACCCAGTGTGAAGATATGAACGCCTGTTCCTGACTGAGACACCTCAGCATAATCATTCGGAAACTGTCTCAGAATGTCTGAAGCGATCTCTGACAGTTCACCTGTTTCAGAATCAATGCAATGATCAATGTCAATGAAGATGAGGTTCATTTCTTTTGTGATCACTACACCTACACCAGAATACTTTCCCTCACTCGTCTCAAACGTCTCACAAGCCTCTGAGTATGTACTCCATGTATCACTGTCTGTACTGGAGGCACGCCTCTCTGTGAGTGCGGAATAAGGCACTTTCGTGAGTCTGCCGTTCTTCTCCTCAAGCCTCCATAATACCCATATAGGTTTCCTTCTGAAGCACTCAGGAATGTATGTTTCTGTGTGC
The DNA here is from genome assembly GCA_024698805.1 of Solobacterium sp. Lineage (GTDB taxonomy): Bacteria > Bacillota_I > Bacilli_A > Erysipelotrichales > Erysipelotrichaceae > Bulleidia. The sequence continues at coordinate 15,388 of JAILQT010000063.1, read as the reverse complement.
ATTGTCATTCCTCAAGTTCCTCTTCTTCCTCAAACATGAAGCGTGCCTGAAACGGCTTTTTCTTTTTGCCTTCTGTGTGAACAGGATTCATATACGGAAACTCCTGATCTTCATCGACATACAGAGGAATGTTATTCGGACTTGTAACGCCGTATTCTTTCAGTGTCTTCCTCAGAGGCTGAATGCTTCTTAATGCGGTCAATGCACGTTCATGCATGCTATTCACAAAGCAGTGTGCTTCTGACAATGTCTCAGGCTTGAAGTACCCATCTGGAGAAGAAAGAATGAAATATCCCTCTTTGCGTGCTTCACAGATAAACTTCCTGAGTTCCCTCTCGTCAATTCCCCAGTACATAGCAAGCATTTTCATTGGAATTGCATTTCTTCTCCCAGAAGGGACTGAGGCAAGCAGACGTTCAAAGAAGTTACCTGTCATGAACTGCCTCCCTGATCAGTGAGACAATACGTCTCTGTTCTTCCTCTGGAAGTTCTGAACGCATCATTCTTCCGAAAGTACTCTCAGAGACTTTCAGAATGTTTGCGATCTCGTAATTGAAGAGGTGAAGTCTTTCCTGTTCTTCACGAATGATGAGATTCTTTACAACCATAGTGATTTTTACCTCCGTTTTATGGTCTGAGGAATTGACCACATTCGAATGTGAATTGTATAATTCCCTAAGAAGATGAACGTCTTCATCTTCACAAAGAATGTATACTATTCATTGACCATTAGTAAGGACAAAAGCAAACAGAACGAAGCACTTCACATTCACAGAAAAAATGATCATTTTCGGTTATTTGAGAAGAGCAAATGAAAGAGGAAAAATGGACATGTCAAAGCAAAGGAACAAAGAGCAAAGAAAACCACAGTATGAGATTTTTGCCAGAAACTTTTCAGACCATTTTGAGGAATGGCAAAAGCGCACAAAAGGAACTCAAGAGAGTTTTGCTGATCTCATAGGAACTACACGCAAAACCGTTAGTAATTGGATGAATGCAATCAACTACCCTCAAGAAAAATTACTGGAGGCAATCTGTCAGACTCTGAATGTTACTGAACAGGAACTCAATGTCGGGACAATCAAAGAGTATTTGAAATATGATGAGAATTTCAATGAAGACGTTCACAGAGAATCAAAAGAATATACCGATTCAATAGGATTGAACTCGCACTTCATGAAGTTCATGAAAGAAAACATTTCAGATGATATCTTCCCTTTATGGTCTACAATCGTTGAAACATCTTTTGATACATTAGGAAGGAAATATGATCTTGAAGCATTTCAATCAGAAGGACAGAATGAGTTCCAAAGAAAACTTGAAGATGGAAAAACAGTCAATCTTACTTATGTTGACTATATGTTCATGAAAGACGTTCAAAATGAAGTAATCTCATACATTCAGTTTCTTTGTTATAAGCGCAAAAGGGAAATGGAAGAAGAAGTGAAGGCATGTCAAAACGAATATGATCAACTCACATTCGTGAAAAGCAATACGATACATGATATCGCTATGAAACATGATAAATACATGGAACGGTTACAAGAGGTACTAAAAAATGGCAAGCATAAAGAAAAACGGTAACGGCACATACACTGTGAGAGTGTGTTCAGGAAGAGACTACGAAGGAAAACAGATATTCCATAACACTACATTCACACCTACAAAGAAGACACCGAAGGCAATTGAAAAAGAGGTGAAAACATTCGCTGAAGAGTATGAACGCAGAATCAAAGATGAAGGCGTTCTCTCAGGTGAAAAGATTACATTCAAAACAATGATGGACAGATGGAAAGAAGAATGGGCATGCGATCACCTGACGCAAAGCCAGATTGAACAGTATGAAATAACTCTGATCAGACACGTTCTTCCGACAATAGGACACCTCCCTATGTGTAGCATTACACCTCTACAGGTTCAGAATCTCGTTCATACATGGAAAAAGAAATATGCACCGAAGACAGTCAGAAGACATGTAACCGCTATGAACTCTGTGTTCAAAATGGCATTCAGATTAAATGTGATCAAAGAAAATCCCTGTACACGAATTGAACTTCCGAAACTGAAGCCAGATGAAGGAATTCACTGTTTCACTCTGGAACAGAGTAAACAATTCCTTGAGTTCTTGTCTGAACCGTACAGAGTGAAGTTCAAAGGACACACAAGGACACTGAACGGAAAGCAATATGAAGTTCCTGACTATTATGAGACATACACTGTTCCATACCAGTTTCAGGTGTATTTCAATCTTGCGATCATCGGCGGTTTCAGAAGAGGTGAACTTCTCGCCTTGACTTGGAATGACATAAACTTCCGAGACAATACAATCAGCATTACAAAAGCAGTCACTGACACACGCACCTATGGCACTATCGTGAAGACACCGAAAACACAATCAGGTGTCAGGTGTCTGTGTATGCCTCAGCATTGTATGGACATGCTGAATGTCTGGAAACTGCAACAGGAAGAACTGTCACATTCTCCGTTATGGGAAGGCAAGACAGGAACAGAGTTCAATCAGAATAATGTGTTCATTCAGGATAACGGAAAGAGAATGGACACGAAGACTCCCAGTCACAAGTTCAAACAGATTCTCAAACGTTACAATGATTCTGTAGAAAATGAAGAAGATAAACTTCCTGTGATCAGGCTTCACGATCTCAGGCACACCTCCGCAACACTCCTCATTGCTGAAGGCTGTGACATTTCTACAGTGTCACACAGGTTAGGACATAGCAAAGCAAGTGTCACACTGGACGTGTATACGCATCATCTGGAGGCAAAAGACGCAGAGGCAAGCAATACACTCAGTAACTTATTCTCGTTTGAGAAAACGCCTCAGAACGCCTCACAGACGATCTCTGACGCAGAACTCCTGTCAGTGCTGAACAGTCTCACACCTGACCAGTTACACCGATTAAAACTGAGTTTTGAACAGGGAAACAATGTGCAACAAAAATGCAACAACTCTCAAAATGTTGCACAAAAAAAGAGCGAAAAAAGCCTGTATTTACTGGAAAATTCGGTAAATTTAGGCGTTAGGGACGAAGGGGTCGCAAGTTCGAATCTTGTCATCCCGACCATTAAACAGCCTTCTGAATGAAGACTGTTTTTTGTTTTTCAATATCATGCGATCCGGTCTTCCCGTAGAAGTGTCATCTTTTTGTCATCCATTCCTGTACGGGACATATGTGAAAAAGCAGGTAAGGAGGATATGCCCCGCACCTGCTTCAATGCTCTGTCTGTCTTTTCTTACTGACGGTTATATAGACACCTGCAAAGATGATGAGTCCCCCGATGATCTGCCTGGCCGTGATCGTCTCATGCAGGATCAGCGCCGAAAGCACTACGCCTGCAGCAGGCATCAGGTTCATCAGGGAAGCCGCTGTAGAAGCCTTAACGCCGCGCAGGCCGTAGTTGTACAGCACGAGCGCAAGCAGCGAGCAGCAGGTCGAAAGAAACAGTACAGCCGCGATCACCTGCGGCGTGATGTTCACAGCGGACGGCTTTTCCAATATCAGCATCGGAATGAAACAGACCGCGCCGGTCACCATCTGCAGCCAGGCAATGGTAAACTCAGGACAGTTCCGGCTGATCTTCTGTGTCAGATAACTGTAGAACGCCCACAGGAAGCCGCATGCGATCATCAGGATATTCCCGGTCACCGAACTTGTCCCGTCCCCTGCTGATACGGTTACGATGATCACGCCTGCGGCTGCCGCAAGGATCCCCAGGACTTCCTTTTTCGTGACCTTAAGCCGGAAATGCACGATCCCGACCGCGATCATGATCAGCGGGAACGCAGCGCTGATGAGGCTGGCGTCCGAAGCGGACGTCAGGCTGACTGCCACAGTCTCAACGGCATGATAGACGGAGATGCCCGCGATCGCGGAAAGAATGATATATTTCAGATCATGCGCAGAAGGACGTACATAATCCTTTTTTGTCAGCCTGAATACCGTCAGGACCAGTACGGATATCGTAAATCGCACAAGACACAGCAGCAGCGGTGAAAAAGCCTGCAGGGCGATCTTTGATCCGATGAAGGACGAGCCCCACAGACAGACAGCTGTGATCACTGCGAACATGTGCTTCCAGGTATTTTTCACAGCTGTAATTGTAACCCAAAAAGAAACTGCAGGAAACCTGCAGCTTCTGCTGTCACATTGCGTCTTTTTCGAAACGGTATCCCCTGCCCCAGAACGCCTTGATGAGCGACGGGTGGGAAGGATCCTTTTCGATCTTCTCACGGATATGCCGGATATGGACAGAGATGATCAGACGGCAGTCGAACGGTTCTGCGTCCCATACCGTCTGGTAGATCTGTTCCGATGAGCAGATCTCCCCGGCATTCTCCATCAGATAGGAAAGGATTCCGTATTCCTTATTTGTAAGTGTGTTTGTCTTCTCTCCGAATGATACAGTCCTTGTTTCGTCATTCAGTACAGGATTCATTTCACCCTCCTCTTTTTTCCAGATATTCCGGCAGTTCATATTCCTCGCCGGTCTCATTCACATATACAGTCACATCGGTATATTCGCTGAGCAGCTTCAGCTCCTCTTCGCTGAGCAGGCTGCGGACGTTATAGCTGAACTGGTTGGTCCACGGGTCCGTGTTGCTGTGGATATTATGCGCATTCATTGCGGAAAGCCATCCGTTGTACAGATACCTGTTATCTTCCGGTGTTCCGTACATTTTGTACGTATCATCGATTGCCTGCTTTCTGAGCTTTTCCATGATCCCGACAGGCTCTGCGTATTTTTCCTTTTCGTCTTCGCTGACTGTCAGTTCAAACGACACAGATACAGCGCTTTCCCAGTCGTAACCGTTTTCCGACATTACGATGTTTTTCCCGAGGTCGTCACTGAACGCATCCGCATTGTAGTTATAGATCAGGTATTTATCCGTGAACAGTTCATATCTGTCCGCCATGCCGAAGCCCCTTGTCTTCCAGCCGGCTGCCGTTATGCCTGCAGCAGCCAGGGCTGCAGCGAGATAGACAGCTATATAGGACGCTTTCAGTTCGATCTTGCGCTTATATACGAAGTGCGCGATCACATAGACGACGAACAGCAGCAGATAATAGATCACCATGGTTTTTAAGCCTTCTTCCCAGAGGGCGCACCCCATGCAGAGCAGGATCCCTGCAAGATAGACATGGATGATGAACCTGTATGCGAAGAATTCATCGGACAGCTGCTCGGCACGTTCTGTTTTCCTGTCGATAAACTGATACTTCAGTCCCGCGCAGGCAAGCAGCGCCCAGACGATGCCCGCGATCAGATAGCCGGTGTCCAGGCTGGTCTGATCAACAGCATTGATGGTATTTTTGGCTCCCATCACGAGCGGGGAGAGATACCATGCAAATTTGTCGAGACCCGCTGCACTGGTATAACCGACGATCAGGGTGTCGACGACCGCCCCGATGACCAGGTACAGCAGCAGGGGCAGACATGTATACGCCCCGATCACGACGATCCCGTCAAAGATATTGTTCGCCAGCAGGTAGAAGAACGAATTGACCAGGATCAGCTCCAGCAGGAACAGGCAGGATACCGCCAGTATCTTCAGCAAGACTGAGAACAGCACGGCATGCGCAGCGAAGATCACATAGGTGATCAGCGACGTCACCAGCAGATAACCGGTGCAGACCGCCGTCATGAATGCGATCTCGGTGACCAGCTGCGACTTCCTGCTTACGGGAAGCGCGAAATACTGGTCGACGCTCCTCCTTCGGTGCACATAGCTCAGCTGCAGCACCGGGAGTGCGAACGCAAGCATGGAGCTCATGATGATGCCTGCACGTACGGAAGTAAGATATGAGCTGACAGCATATTCCTTATCATAACTGATAAAGCAGGTCAGGCAGATCCCTGCATAGACGATCAGGAAGAAGATCAGGGCGATCTTCCTCTCCCGGAAGAGATATTTCAGATAATTCTTATTCATCGCCGTACCCTCTGCTTTCCAGTTCATAGATAAACAGTTCCTCGAAGCTTACAGGCAGCACGTCCAGCAGCAGCGGATCCATCTTACGGATCTCTGCCGAGACTTCTTCCTCATTGCCGCGGATGACCATCCTGATGACCCTTCCTTCGCTTTCGAAATGCAGGATATCCAGGGAGGAGAATGCATCCCTGTCCAGGTTCTGCGCAAAGGCAGCCTGGTATTTGTTGATCATCTCCTTGGATTCCAGCAGGTCTCCGTAGCTGACGATCTTCCCGTCTTCCAGGATGCCGAAGGAATCACAGATATCTTCCAGTTCCCTGAGGTTGTGGCTGGAGATGATGACGCTGATATGTTCGTCTTCGATCAGGTCCGTCAAAGCCTTTTTGAAGCGCAGCCTGGAGAGCGGCTCCAGTCCGTCATAGGCTTCATCCAGCAGGATCAGTTTCGGGTGGATGCTCAGTGCGAACAGCAGCGATACCCTTCTCTTCATACCTTTTGAAAGGGATGAGATCGGCTTCTTCGGATCCAGTTCGAATACCTTCAGGTACTTCTGATACAGTTCCTCGTCAAAGCTGTACATCGTTTCATACAAAGGCTTCAGGGAAGCGACCGTGCTGCCGAGCGGCCAGTACTGTTCATCGGAAACGAATGCGATGTCATGTCTGGCAGACTCATCTTTATACGTATCCCTGTCGTTCAGCTTTATACTTCCTTCATCCGGCTGGTAAACGCCTGCGATCAGACGCAGCAGCGTGGATTTGCCGACGCCGTTGATGCCGACAAGTCCGAAGATCGAACCTTCCTCGATCAGGAGATTCAGTCCCTTCAGGACTTCCTTATCTTTAAAACTCTTATGCAGATTTTCAATTCTCAGCATGTATGACCTCCTCAAAGAGGATATCAGCCGCACGGATGATCTCCTCCTTTTTAATGCCGCTTTCCTTAAGCGGCCGCAGGACAGCAAGTATCTTTTCCGTCCTGGTCGTCTGCATATCGATCTCTGCGATATACACGCCCTTCTTCGGCAGATTGTACACATATCCGTTCTTCTCAAGTTCCGAATATGCCTTTGCGACCGTATTCGGGTTGATCCCGTTATCGTGCGCCATCTGCCGGACCGACGGGAGCCTGTCTCCCGGCTGCAGCACGCCCGCTTCGATAAAACGGAGGATCTGTGCCTGTATCTGTTCGAAAATAGGGACTTTGCCTGTAAAATCCAGTAGAAACATAGTCCAAGCCTCTCATCTGTACTATCTGTACTAATTGTATTATCTGTATGGTACACAGGCAAGGGTGAAAAGTTTAAGAAAAGCGAAAGAAAAAATGAATCCTGATACCGCTTTATTGCCCGGTCATACACGATTACTGGTAGAATACATATGTGAAGTACTTTTGGACACATCGAGATAACATCCCTGACGGATACGGCTACGGGCAGTTTACGCCGGCGCATTTCGTATGGCTGGTCCTTACAGTCCTGTTTACGGCAGCCGTTACTGTCATATATAAAGGCGCAGGTACGGCGGAAAGGATATTGATCCTGCGGGTGATCGGCGCCGCGCTGATCTTCATCGACGTGGTCAAGATGATCCTCATCGCCCGGTCCGACGTGAAATTATCGGAATACCTGCCCCTGGAGCTCTGCAGTTTCGGCGCCTATTTCATCGTATGTGATTCGATCGTCCCGGATAATGCAGTCTTCGGGCAGATGCTGCTGACGCTGTTCCTGCCTGCAGCGATCATGGCCGTCATCTTCCCGACCACCCAGGCGCTGCCGTCATTCAACTTTTATACGATCCACCAGTTTTTGTATCACGGCCTGATCATCTCCTATGTCATCGCCCGCTTTGCCAGCGGTGAGATACCGAACACCTATGCAGGCGTATGGCCGTCCATACTGAAGATCATCCTGCTGGCGGCAGTCATCTATGTGATCGATACCGTCTTCGACAAGAACTTCATGTTCCTGCGCGATACCTACGGCAACCCGATGCTGGAAGCCATCCGTAAAACTGCGGGTGACGGGTTCGCGTATACGATCGGCCTGGTATGTTTCTGCATCATCGTGATCCATATCTTCTATCTCTTCTTCCGGTTCATATCGTTCCTGTTCCTGTGACAGATCAGGGCTGACAAATAGGAAAAGCCATATCCTGCAGGGATTCTGCTGATATGGCTTTTATTGTGTTCAGGATCGTCTGTCATTTAATAACTGATCTTGCAGTTCGGCAGACTGCTCTGCAGATCCGTGATCAGGTCATCCGGGATCTCTGCATCCCTGTCATTCAATGTGAAATACAGATAGGACAGGTTCTTCAGGGACTTAACAACTTCAAGGGAAGAAGGATCATCCAGTCCGTGCAGATACAGATATTCCATATTCGTCAGGGAACTCAGGAATCCGAGATCCTTCAGTGGCTTGACATCTTCATCATAGCTGTAACTCCAGTTATATGCATGAAGTGACAAGTCTGTCAGTCCTGTATATTCCTGCAGCCAGTTCAGGTCTTTCCCGCCGCAGTTGTACAGTTCCAGATAATACAGTGAATCCTTCCAGCTGGCGATGACCGAACTGTCGATCTTATCTGAGAGTTCAAGGCTCACACGACTCAGTGTTTTATCATACAGCGGCGACAGGTCCGTCACACCGGTCCCAGTCAGCGACACTCTGGTCAGGTTACTGCAGTCTGCCAGCGGGCTGATGTCTTTCAGTTCCTCATTATCGTAAATTTCGATAGAGGCAAGTTTGGGAATACTGCTGACAAATTCAATATTTTTAATACCACATTCGTAAAAACTGAGTTCGTTAAGGTATCGGCATAAACTGCCCAGTTCATTCAGATCTGCGGAGATTTTGGTCTCATCGAAGCTTAATATGCTAAGTCTGGGGAAATACTGAAGGTCAGCCAGTGTATTGAGCGTATATGTATCTTTTTCCAGTTTCCTTCTGAGGTCATAATCGAAATCACAGTACAAATACCTCACACCCTCGCAGTCCAGATCTGTTATCGGACCATCTTCATTATCCAACTGGTCCCGGGCAGCCTCTTCAATGACCGGGTCGCGGAAGCTGATCACCGTCGGTTCATACTCCAGCTGGTATACGGCGGAGATTTCTTCTGAAGGAATACCGTCTTTAACGCAGTATGCTGTGATTGTTGTTTCCCCGCTCAGCAGCCGGATCGGCTCGCCGTCATATTGATAATTGGACCTTGAGTTCCCGCTCCATTCAGTTACTGTGATCTCTGCGCCGTCTGCAGCTGTGATCGTCAGTTCCTGACGGGAATCGTAGCTGCCCTCTTCCAGGCTCAGCTGCGGTGCTTCCGGCACGCGTTCCAGGAAGGAATCCATATGGTTGGTCTTCGCAAGACTGACAGCAGTCCTGGCATAATAGATACTTTCGCTGGCAGCCGCCAGATCCAGATAAGCATCATAGATCTCCGGTGCTGTCGGATCAATCTTCGCAGCAGCCGAGATATTATCGGCAGCCATGTTGTAGTTTTTCAGTTCTGACTGGCATTTTGCCGCGCCTAGACGCGCACCGATGCTCAGGGGATTCGTTTTGATCGCGTCCGCGTACAGTGTAAGGGAATCGATAAAGCTGCCTTCTTCATACTTCTGTTCCGCTTCTGTGAGCAATGCATCAACGTTGTCATATGTGACTGCCGCTCCTTTTTTCTCACCGCAGCCGGTCAGCAGTACGGAACAGCACAATGCGAGTGTACAGATCATACCCTTCTTCATGAGTTCTTCTCCTTCCCGCTGCCCGGATTCGTCAGTTCCGTATCCGCAGCCCATTCATCTTCAAAATCCGCCTGCATGATCGTCGTTTCTTTTGCGGCAGGGGCACTGTCTGCTGCAGCAGGTCTTTCCGGCTGCACTGCCGTTACAGTCTCATGACTCTCCTGCATGACTGTCGTCTCGTTCGAAGCAGGAGCACTGTCGATCACGGTCGTGGCTCCGGAGACCTCTGTCCCTGCTGCCGTACTGACCGTGAACTGCCGGCTCTCTTCATTTGCCGTAGAATCTTTCAGCCATGTCGCGATATTCTGCGCGGAAGTATAACCCGCGTTCATGAGGACCTCTTCCTTGGGATCGATCTTATCCGACCAGGAGAAGAAGCTTCCCAGTACGCTGAATGCGACAGAGGCTATGCCTGCCAGGAACAGCAGGCGGTAGTTCTGCGCCGCATAATAGCTTGGCCTGTCAAAGATGTCCAGGACACTGCTGTTCTGCTCACGAACGAACAGGAACAGGTATGCGATCCCGACTGCGATCAGGACTGTCGATAAGATTTTCAATATACGTCCGAGTTTGATCTTCATCGCGGTCACCTCCCTCCTTCCGATCCGCCGATCTGTCTGTAATAATCAGCGGCCTGCGTGTCATCTCTTTCCGTTTCCTTTTCCGGTTGAGCTTTTTCTTCTGCAGTCGAGTAGTATCTGGCTGCTTCATTGCCGTTGTCTGTATTCTTAACAGCGACCTTCCTGTATTCTTTATCATCCGCTGCTGTATACGTCAGGCGGTAACTGTTGGTCATCGCGTTCTGGATATCGTTATATGTGGAGCTCAGCATCGCTGTGTTTTCCACCATGATGAACTGTCCTTCTGTATTTTTTGAGATACTCTGCAGGGTATCCTCGTCGCATCCCGGAAGGCCGACTGTATAAATGGTGATTCCCTGTGATGCCGCAGCCGCCGTTGCACTGTTTACCTGTTCCCTGGTATCCGATCCGCGACCGTCAGAGAGCAGGATGATCACTTTCGTACCGCCCCTGCCGCTGAGGAGCTCAATACCGGCATTGAGGCCAGCAGAGATGTTCGTACCGCCGGTCGCCTGGATGCCGTCCACGCAGCTTCTGACTGCCGTAGCACTGTCGGTGAGTGCGCATTCTACGTAAGCGGAATTATCGAAGCTGACAAGGCCCATCATTACATCGCTTTCGAGCTGGGAGATGCAGTTTTTGATCGCTTCCTTGCTCTGTTCGATATTACTGCCGGACATACTGCCGCTCTTATCGAGGACGAATACGATACTCAGGTCTGTGACTTCGATCTGTTCCAGCGTGAAATCTTTTATTTCGCCGCCGTTGTCGGCTACGGTAAGTTTTCCCTGTTCGAGGACAATATCATTGCTTGTGGCATACAGGTCAGCCGTGACGAGCGGGAACTGGCTGGTGTCCACATGTCTTATCGTCAGCCCGCTCATTTTTTCCTTCATGTATTCCATCACGAAGGTCTTGAACTGACCGGATACATTTCCTTCGAACAGTCCCTGGTACAGGCTTTTCATCATGTTGTCGAACAGGACACTGTATTCAGGATCCATACTGTCGGAGAGATAGATGATGAATGCCTTCTTGAAGGATTCGATATCATTTCCCAGCCAGTCCTCTTCACTCAGGGGCTCGCCGAAGAATACTTTATCCAGGCATTTGCGGGCGTCATCCTGCTGGCGGATACTGAAATACAGCATTGCCTTCTGCAGTTCATATCCCGCGGCGTCTTTACTTCCGGCGTCTTCAAAGGTTTCCAGATAATTGATCGACCTCCTGATCGTTTCATCGCTTAGGGCTGTCTGCGCGATCCGGTAACGGGCATCGATCTTTTCATATTCTTCCGCAGCATTGTCATCTTCCGCTTCTTCTTCTGCTGCTTCTGTTTTTTCTGCTGTATTTTTTGCGGCTGCGATATTGAGTTCTGCCTGCAGGTCTGCGGCTTCCTTCCACAGCTGCGCATACTCTTCGTCTGTGTCCTTCATGATCAGGTTGCTGTAGCCCCTTTTGTACATTTCCGAAACGATGATCGCTTCCCGGATCCCCGAAGTATTCCCGGTCATGATCTTGAACGCTTCCTCGTTGCGGTAATCACGCATGGCGTCTTTTGCCAGCGCCAGCTTGTTATCGGTAAGGGCTTTTTCTTCATCCGTCATCTTCAGACCCATGAAGCGTACCTTCATCTCGGTCTCCCAGCCGGCGATCTCTTTATCTGTAGCAGCGATCAGGGAGTATGCATTCTCCAGGATGCCGCTGCGGAGCTCTTCACCTGCCCTTGTGCGGGATGAGGAGCTTTCCAGCAGATCCTCTTCCATCTCGTTATTGTCCCCGCCTTCAAGAACACTCTCGGATGCGATATATGCACCGTTGAGATTGTACGCAAGCGCACGCATGGACCTGCTGCCGTACTGGCTGCCGTCACGGTCGGAGATATCCGTTATGAGCTCCAGTGCCTCTGCCGGCTGGTCTTCCTCGATCAGCCTCGCCGCCATATACAGCGACGAACGGATGTCGGTCTGTTCCTGGGCTTTCTGTGTCCCCCTGTCCATGAATCCGACAACGCCGCAGCACAGCGCGGTAACGACCGCGATCGCCGCGAATGCCTTCCCGGACAGTTTTTTGAATACTGCCAGAAGCGCAAGAACGATGCATTCGATAATGATTCCTGCAATGAAATATATATTCGTCATTCCTGCCACCTCACTGTTCCATGTCCGTCTTGTAGAACTGGTTTGCCCTGTCCTTTATGGAACCGTATTCCGAGACCGGATTGCCTGCCTGCATGAATACGCCGATCTTTTCACACGCATCCAGAGGCGAGAGATCCTTGATCTTATTCCCGTTGATCCAGACTTCCGTAAGTTCTGTGAGCCCGGAAACGGCTGAGATATCCTTGACTTTGTTATTGGCAATGTCCAGGTATGTCAGATTATGCAGACCGCTGACAGCAGAGATATCCTTGATGGAATTGTTCCAGAGTCCAAGTGATTCAAGGGAAGTCAGGGATGCGAGCGGTGAGATATCCTCGATATTGTTCCAGCCGAGTGCGAGCTTTTTCAGTGATGTGCACCCTGCCAGCGGGCTGATGTCCCCAATCCCGCAGTTATATACAGACAGGTTCTCCAGGTATTTCAGGGATGCGAGCGGGCTCAGGTCCCCCTCTTCCTGGTAGCTGAATACGACTGTTTTCAGGAACGGCATATACTGCACAAGCTCAAGGTTCTCATCACCTATGGAATCCTCAAACCAGTCATATTCGGTATAGCCGTTGTTATAGAATATGTATTGCTCCGGTTCGACAGACGGTGAATAATCCCCCACGATGTATACTTCACGAATCTGAGCCAGTTCATAGTTGTATATGTCCTGACCGCCGTATTTGTCCAGCAGTGAACGGATCGCCCAGTCATTACGTGAATAGGAATCACGGCTTACGACAGCTTCCGCAGGTTTTGTGATCGTAAGATCCAGTTCGGCAGTCTCGCTGGGGAATCCCAGCGCGCTGTACGCTTTAGCGAGGATCTTTGTCTCGGGATAGGAGATCACGAGCTGGTCTGTCCACATCGGCGAGGTCTCATTCGGATCTTCCCCGTTCACCGTATAGCGGACGATCGTATTGTCGCCGTGGTCCACGGTATCCAGCAGCTGGTATTCGTCATAGCTGCCCGATGAAAGCGTGAATTCAGGTGCTTCGACCTGCATCATCTCATACAGGGAACGCAGTTCTTCCGATTCATACTTCGAGAGAACGTCTTCCGTCTCTGCTTTGGCATTTTCATAATCCTTGTTGAGGATCATGATCTCGATGATGCGGATCCGGTTCTCGATATCATCCGGTTTCAGCTCTTTGATACGGGTACGTGTCTCCAGTTCCTTGTCATAATCCATCTTCCTGGAATATGTCTCCGCGAGCCCCGTCAGCGCATCGAGATCGTTCTCCTTCTCCTCCAGCGCGCTTTCATAGGATACGATCGCTTTGTAATAGGACCGCTCCGATGTGTAGATCTCCGCATCCCGCATGTAGTCCTCAAAGGATCTTTCAGGTCTGGAAGCGGATACGCCGGACATAAAGAAAGACAGTCCCAGCGCAGCTGCGATCAGTCCCAGTGCCAGCAGTCCCGCTGCCAGAAAACGAATCAGTTTCATACACTCTTTCTCCTCTCCTTAACCGTCTTTCAGTTCTCCAGACGTTCGACCAGGTTCTGGAATTCCTGATCGGAATAAATATCCGGGAACTTCGGTACGATGACCTCTTCGATATATTCAGCCGCTTCTTCGGGCATTCCGAAGCGGATATATGTGTCCGCATACTGGATATATGCGTCGGGATTGTCTTCCGCCAGGAGGATCGCCTCCTGTGTTTTCTGCAGTGCCGGCTCCAGCTCCGTCTGCAGGCCTGCTTCCTCCAGATACTTGTAATACAGATTTATCTTCTGCCGGGAGCGGTTGAAATTCAGCATGCCGATCAGAGCAGCGATAAGCAATGCGACAGCGACAGCAGAGCCGATGAAAACCTTCTTCCTGCCGGCTTCGCGGCGCAGCTTCTGATCCTTCTCACGGATATGTACGAGATCATCAAGCAGCTCCGACGCGTTTTTGTACCGGTCATCCGGATTATGCTGGAGGCATTTTGTCAGAATCGCCTCGATGGCAGGTGAAGCGTCGCTTCTGAGTTTCCTGACCGGTTCAAAGATATACGGCGGTTCCTGCGGGTTCTTCCCTGTCAGCAGATAATGCATCGTCACCGCGAGCGCATAGATGTCTGTACGCACATCCAGCAGGTATTTGGGGTCGTACTGTTCCGGTGCGGCGTAGCCCCTTGTCAGTGCGGCGACCTCGGCTTTGGTCGCATCCCCGACATACTGCTGGGCGATGCCGAAGTCGATGATCCGGATCCTGCCGGAATCCTCCAGCATGATATTCGCAGGTTTCAGGTCCCTGTAGACGACAGGCGTCGGCAGGCCGTGCAGATAGACCAGGATCTCGCAGATCTGCGTGAACCAGTCTGTCACGCGGGCTTCATCGATCCTTCCCTCTTCACGTACGATATCTTCCAAAGTACGGCCGTCGATGTATTCCATGACCAGGTAAAGCAGATCGCCGATCTCTTTCTTCAGCCGGAAAGCAGGCAGCGCGGGATGGTGCAGCTTCGACATGATCTCCGCTTCCGAGATCAGCAGTTTGCGGTTCCTCGGACCGATGATCTGTTCCTTGATCGCCCAGCGGCTGTTGTCCGTAATGTCATACGCAAGGAAAACAGTGCCCATTCCGCCTTTGCCGAGCACCCTGTCTATCCGGTATCTGTCTTCAAAAATCTGACCGCATGCAAGCATTGTTCTGTGCCCTCCGTTAACAGATACAGACGGATATCTGTATCGTCGTGTTTTATTATATCTTTTATTGCGCCTGAACTGACGGTCCGAATGTACTTTTTTTGTTTTTTTGACCGTTTCGGAAGGATCCCTGCCGAATCGGAAAAAAGGAAGCACATGCTTCCTTTGGTATATGATCCGTTTTTTCTGGACATCTAAATAGTTTTGTTGTGTGGATGACCTATAAACAGTTTGTGTTTATAGCCAGGCTGTCAATGTTATGTTGATAGCCTTTAAATATTGTGTGGATTTGCTGTAACCAACGTGTTGATGACCTTTCAGCACTGTGT
>JAILQT010000022.1 GCA_024698805.1 Solobacterium sp. | reverse complement strand
GTGTTCTTCCCGGACATCCGGATGAAGGCAGCCGGGGCACTGGTCGCAGCTGCCGTAACAGGCTTCATGCTGATAAGGTTAATGCAGAACGGCATCGGTATAAACACGACGCGGTTCCTGCCGGAAGGCATCACTGTCAGTGAGGATGCAGCGCTGGAAATGGGTGAAAGCAGCAGCGCACAGGTCACCCTTGAATCAACCGGCACCGATCCCATGGTGCGTATACAGGCAAAATGGTACGGCACTACCGAATTCACGATCAAAGACAAAGCCGGCGATCACACATTTATCGTAAAGATATACAAAGATGATAAAGGCACGGACCAGGTCGACATCATTGAAAAAGACTGAAAAGGAAAAACTCTATGAAAAATGAAGCAGGGATCCTGCGCAGGACGGCGCCCTGGCTGCTTGTAGCATGCATGGCGGCAGCAGGTTTTTACGCAGGCAAGGTATCAGAAAAAAACAGAACGACGGCAGACCGGCAGGTACTGCTGGAAAACAACCGGTACAGTTATGAAAAGCTGAATGTCGCAGAAGGCGAAACGATCTATGTGATCGGTCACCGCAGTCCGGATACGGATACCGTGTGCAGTGCGATCGCCTATGCGCGTTTTCTGAATATGCTCGGCTATGATGCGCAGGCTGCGGTCACAGCCCCTGTCAATCACGAAACAGCATTTATTCTGAAAGAAGCCGGTGTCGAAACGCCGGAAGAGCTCATCGACGCCGCCGGGAAGACGATCTTCCTCGTCGATCACAGTGAGTATGCGCAGGCTGCCGAAGGCATGGAAGACGCGCACATTGCCGGTGTTATCGACCATCACGGCATCGGCACCGTCAGCACCGGCCACCAGGTCTTCTATGATGCCAGGCCGATGGGGTCGACGGCATCCATCATCTGGCTGGAACATCTTAACTGCGGCTTCAACATCGACAAAACGACGGCTTATCTCATGCTGGGTGCTGTCCTTTCCGATACGGATAACCTTACGGGTTCCGCAACGACGGAAACAGACAGACGTGCTGTCAAAGCCCTGGCTGAACTTGCCGGCGTGACAAATACGGATGAACTGTACAGACAGATACACATCGAAAAGCTGTCCTATGAGGGGATGACAGGGCTGGAGATCCTATTTGATGACTATAAGGAATATGAAGCTTCCGGAACGACATTCGGGATCGGCCTTGTCAATGCGATCGATGAAGAAACTGCAGCGAAGCTTGCGGAACAGATGAAGGAAGCACTGCCGGAAGGTTTTAAAACAAAAAATACCGACCTGATGTACGCATCTGTCGGCATAAGGGAGAACGGGGAGAAGATCGATTATATCGTTCCGGCTAATGAGCTGTCCGATGAGATCTTCAAAGCTGCCTTCCCCAATTACGATGAATTCAACGGGACTGCATATATCTTCCGCAAAGGATTGGGAAGGAAATCGCTGTTCGTACCCGGACTGACAGACTATCTCGGTGCGCATCCGCACGAATGACAAACAAACCGGGGAAACAGTTTACGGATCACCCTGCCTGCATCACAGGCGGGTTTTCTTTTTGCCCTGCCGTACTGCAGAACAGTGCCGGAAAGGAGGCAGCCTGTCCGTCCGGAACGAAAAGGAAGATGGACTGCCATCTTCCTTCCTGTTTCATGCGGAATGCCTGTTTACAGTTTCAGCGCAGCTTCGTATCCTTCCCGGATCGCTGTCATCGCATTGCCGGCGGGACCGTTAACCGGCAATGATCTGTACGACCGATGCGATCGCACCCATGCCTACCAGCAGGACCAGCACCCAGATGACCGTAGCTGTTTTGGACTGGTCATAGATACGCAGGAACGGATACGGTCCGTCGACCTTGTGTATATAGTTCATATACAGCATGATGCCGCCGTAAAGGAGCGTGACCGCCGGCGGCAGGAACACCGCTGCTCCTGCCGCATGCTTTTCAAGGAATATATAGGAGACCGTATTCAGGAACGGGCATACCAGATGCAGGAAGAAGCCGGTCCTTGACCAGAGCAGTATATAGCTGTCCTTAAGTATTGGCAGCAGGATAAATACGGTCACAAGGCAGGTCATGACCAGCATGCATACGGAAAGATACCGCAGCCATACGATCCATTCCTGCGGTCCGCAGACCAGCAGCAGGAATGCGGAGACCAGCGCTGCGGCGTTGGACTCCTGCGTGTAATAGATCATCGATACCAGCAATTTGTTTTTTTCCA
Source organism: Solobacterium sp. (assembly GCA_024698805.1). GTDB lineage: Bacteria > Bacillota_I > Bacilli_A > Erysipelotrichales > Erysipelotrichaceae > Bulleidia. The sequence goes on along the minus strand of JAILQT010000022.1, from coordinate 8,988 downwards.
CCGATGTGATCCCCCAGATCTCACAGGCGATAATGACTGCCAACACGATATAAAGCATATGCTTTCCCCTTTTCCGTTTTCAGTCCGGTATAACGTAGTAATGGCGCTTCAGCCACATGGACAGACCGTCCAGTCCCGGATAGATCATTCTTTCGTTGATATTCATCTGATCGAGCATATCCCTGAGCCGCCAGACCAGACTGCGGTCGATGATATACTTTACGGTATTCTGCGTATTGTCGTTCAGATACTGCTCGATCGTATAGGATCCGTCTGCTTTCTCGATCCCCTTCGGGATGATCGCAAAGTTCGCGTACTGCGTAATGATGCGCTGGTCGATGGAAGGCGGCTCCATGAGGACGATCGCGCTGTCCTGCATGTCCAGGTCATATTCCGCCAGCGAACCCGCACACTGTTCCAGCATATCCAGTGTGAACATATGTGCATGATAGTCATGCATTACCTTTTTATATTTGTCCGGCAGTTTTGCCTGCAGTTCATCTGCATCGATCTTCCAGAGCACCGCGTCATGCTTTGCGAGTTTATCCGGTTCCGCGCCCGTCGCAAAATGCAGGCCGACCAGGGGCGAATACGTCCAGTCCAGCATCCTTGTCGGCAGCCCGTGATGCTTGCCGATGATCAGCTGGCGCCATACCGAATTCTGCAGCGCTGGATCGACATACGACGCATACTTTGTAAAACTCCGGAGGATCGTTGTCTCCAGTTCATCCTTTTTAACCGTGCAGCAGCGGAACAATGAAGTCGTCAGCTCCCATTTCCCGTTGCACAGTCCCTTGTACAGGTTCCCCGAACGGTATCTGTTCTTTTCCGCATCCAGTGTCTGGTCACAGATGATCGGTCCGATTTCGGCTATATCCTTTATATGTCTGACTGTTATCATGATGTCCTCCTGCCGGTGATGATCCAGTCCGAATCGCTGTACCCATTATCTCATGTCCGGCGTAACATTTACAGTTTCATTCACTGCGCTAACTGCCGCAGACCCGGATACTGTGCATCGTGACGGGACATTGACCACAGAAGAAAAGCGGAAGACTGATCTTCCGCCGGTTCATGACGACAGTACTGTATACGGATCGTCAGAAGATAAATCCGTATCCCTTTTTCCACAGCATTTTCAGATGGTCCGGTCTGGACGGATCCTTCTCGATCTTTTCACGGATATGACGGATATGCACGGCGATCACAGAATGACAGTCAAACGGTTCCGCCTGCCACACATCCGCATAGATCTCTTCAGCCGGCATATACTGTCCCTGCCTGTCCATCAGGTACGCAAGGATCTCATATTCCTTTTTTGTCAGGGTCCTGTTTCCGTCTGCTGTTTCAACTGTACGTTCATCTTTATTCAGTTTCAGGAACATATCTTCACCTCCTGTATGATCCTTTCATAAATAAAGACGTAAAAATCCGCGTCTGCGTTACGCGTACTCTCTTAAGATTTCTTTAAGCGCAGGATCATGCGGTACAATGAAGACAGATATACGGAGGATACTATGACGACAGTCATTACGAAAAAGAAAAAATGCGCAGTCTGCGGTCACGAACATGATTATGTCATGATCGCAAGCACAAATGCTTTCGGTCCTTCCGACCTTGATACACGTCCTCCCCAGATGGCGCGCAGCACGATGAGATACTGGGTCGAGGAATGCCCTGCCTGCGGATACGCCTCAGATGATATCAGCAGCCCCGCAGGGGTACCTTCGTCTTTTCTGCAGTCGGAACCGTACAGGACATATGACGGGATCGGTTTCCAGTCCCGTCTTGCAGGGAAGTTTTACCGGCAGTATATGATCCAGTCTGAACTGGATGATGCGGAAGAAGCGTTCTGGTCCGTGCTGCACTGCGCATGGGCATGCGACGACTATGAGGATACGGACAATGCAAAACGATGCAGGGAAGAAGCCGTTCGCCTGGCAGACAGGCTGCTGCTGACAGACAGCGAGGACAGGGACGACCTGATGGTGATGCGCGCAGACCTGCTCAGAAGGAGCGGGCATTTCGACCACGTGATCCATGACTATGCACAGTACAGGACCGATGATGAGACATTCAATGCGATCCTGCGCTTCCAGATCCGAAAAGCTGCGGAACAGGATGACGGATGCTATGTCACGGATGATGCTCTGCAGTATGAGGAGGATTCATGAAAGAACTCGACCTGAACGGCATCACTGCCCTGCAGCCCCTCAGCGGTTGTGCAGATGAATGGTATTATGCGCTCGGTTACCCGTATGGGGACCTGTATGAGGCACAGGAACTCTTTGAAGCCGGGAACACAATGAACGGCAACGACCTGTTCCTTGTTCATTATCCAGACGCAGAGGTCTTCCGGCCTGTTTCCGGACAGCCCGGCAGATATGCCGGGGAGCCTGTATATGCCGGCAGGACTGTTTACTGTATGTATGCCGATTTCCGTGAAGGACAGATACACATCCTGGCTTTTGACTGCCGGACGAAAGAAACATCGGTCTGTGCAGAGATCCCGCTTTCATCGGTAAAGGACTGCTATAACCTGCGCCTGCATGTATATCCCCTCACGCTGAGCCGGCAGCCCAATGACGGCACATTCGAGATGATCTGGCCCGAAAGAAAAACGATCGCGGTCGAAAGCAGGGAAAGCTTTTTCCTTCGCGATCGTGAAAAACTGTATTTCAGCACATGGTATGAAGATCCGGAATACCATGAGGTGACCGTCATCCGGCATGCGGATACGGGGGAGGTCCTTGAAAGGCTTCCCGGTGATATCCGCCTCATGCCTGACGGGCAACTCTGGTATTTCAAAGGAAGATGATCAAAGACGGCGGTACAGATCTTCGGGTCTGATCCCGTTTTTCTTTGCCATCCGCTTCCACCCGCTGTTGGCAATGAAAAGATACAGGGAGCGCGGGAACAGGTACGGCTGCACATACAGGTCCCCGATCCCCTTTCCGGCATCAACGGCATCGGAAAGCTGATCCATACCAGCAGCGGCCTTCTTCAGCGGCAGGATCCGGAATCCGGCGATATCCATGAGGCCGCCGACCAGTTCCCCGGCACTGATGCCGAGTCCGCCGCAGTAATCGAAGCCCATTTCCGCCGACCACTGCTTCACGGCACGGAAAAGACTCGTCAGCTGGCTGCTTTCATACAGTCCCATGTTCGCAAGCACATAGATCCTCATCTTCGGTCCGCTGTATTCCTTCCGGAACGTCTCCAGCAGCCGGATCAGCTGTGAAGGAAGCCCGTCCACATAGAGCGGTACGCAGATCACGAGTGCGGATGCCTCACCCAGTATCCGGACAAGGCCTGACAGATCCCTGAGATGTTTGGAAAGGCTGATGATCTCCGTTCCGCTTTTCAGCTGTTTTTCCAGCTGCCTGGCCAGTTTCGCGGAATTCCCGTTCGCGGAGCGCATGCTGGCATTCAGCAGGATCACCCTGCTGCCGGGCTCCGCATCCGGCCGGATCACGGTCCTTTTTTCCTGTCCGCATTCCCGGAAGACAACTTCCCGGACTTCCGCCCGGAAGTTCGCGCATACCGCCTTCACGTATGTCTCTGCACTCTTCCTTTCATCGCTGCCGATGTGATCACCGTAAAAGATGAATGTGAACGGTTTGACTTCGTCATACCGTTTTTTGTGATGTGTCTCCCCCGCTATCACCTCAAAATGCGGCAGGACATAACCGAGGCACCTGTCAAAGACATTTTTGACAAAACCGGAAAACCCGCCGTATGTGTACCGGCTGATAACGATGACTTCGTCTGCCTGATGGACAAGCTGACCCATGTCTTCATAACCGTCTTTGATGACACATCTGCCGGGCGTACGGTTCCAGCAGCTGAAACAGCCGGTGCACGGCCGGATCAGGCCGTTGTCCGAGATCACTGTGCAGTCATCATACTTCTCCCTGACACTGTCCCATGCCTCTTCGTTCAGATCATGTATGACCAGTTTCATAATACCTTCTCCTGTATCTGATTCTAGCAAAATGCATGCATGATATGAACCGTTATGAACCGGGCAGGCAGACCGAAAATCGGATGCACGCCGAAGGCATAATGTGTTGTAGAATAAAAACGATGAAAAGAATCCTACAGAAACTGATCCTGCTTCTGGTCTGCCTCTTTGCCTTCACCGTCTGCGGACTGCAGGCAAATGCAGAGGAGAAGCAGAAAAATGAAGATCATACAGAAGTCATACACGCCAAGTTCTATACGCTGACAACGGAGAAGAACAGCTCCATGGAGGTCCGCTACGACCCGGACTGGTTCAGAGAGAGCGCACAGGTCTATCAGCACGATCTTGCGAAGCTTTCACTCGGACTCGCGACATCCGCGTTCAGACCCAACAGCAAGCACGCCGAAGGCATCACTGCAGCGGATATGAACCTGAGCGATTTCCTTACCGAGGCGCATTTTACGGATCTCAGAAGCGATGACTATGACAAGGACCCGAATATGTATACGGTATCCACGGTCATGGGGCACCAGCAGATCGGTACAGGCGACGACGGGTTCGAACTGATCGCGGTCGGTCTGTGCGGACAGGGCTATCTCGATGAATGGGAATCCAATTTCTCCATCGGCAGCGGTGATATCCACGACGGTTTCTCAAGATCATCCCAGCTTGTCTATGACCGCATCTTCGGCTATATCGCCTCGCTGCATCTGCAGGGGCCGTACAAGATATGGCTGTCCGGCTTCAGCCGCGCAGCTGCCATCTCGAATATCACAGCAGCCAGGCTGGACGATTCCAGCATGTTCAGCCCGGACACCGTGTATTGCTATACGTTCGCGACGCCGCGCACGATCCGGAAAAACCGGAAAGGAAGCTATTCAAATATCTTCAACATCGTCGGAAAAGACGATCCGGTCCCCTGCATACCCTTCGCGGACTGGGGATATGAGCGCTATGGCATCGACATGCTGACGCCCGCCCTGGAAACAGACAGTGATTTCGTGACCAAGCGCATCAAAGCGGACAAGGTATATAAGGATATCACCGGCATCGATTACTGGAGCAACCATGACGCCGACGCAATGTCCAGGACACTGCTTTCCTACCTGCTGAAGATCTGCCCTTCCGTTGATATCTATACGAACAGCCTGCAGGAAAAGCTCATCACCCTGTGGGAGGACAGATCCTTCTTCTCCGTCATGTCCAACCTGCTGGAGATCGCCAACGATCCCCTTCTGATCAACGAGGAAACAAGGGAGGAAGCCAACGGCCTGCTGGATTATCTCTCACTTGTCCTGCTGGATGCGGCAGACGCTTCCAACATGTTCTCACGCTGGAACGATTCCGCATCGATGGGTGCCAATGTACTGCAGGCGCATACGCCGGAACTGTATATATCATGGGTGTTCTCCGTCGATGACGGGCGTGACCTTTACACAAAATCGGATACATACCGCAAAGTGTATATCAGTACCGGACAGCCCGTTACGATGCTGAAGGGAAATGAAATCATCGAGACCCTGCGGCCTGAAGAAGAGGAGACCTTTGATAAATCGGCACATTCCTATCTCAGTTTTACTGACGATAAGGTCACAGCCCTGATACCCGGTGACAAAGAGTATTCACTCTATATCGAACCCGATGAATTCGATCTGGTGAATTTCTTCACGCTGGATTACCGGATCGGCAGACAGTCCGCCGACCATACGACCATGTACGGCTTTGACATCCCGGAGGGAGGCGGTCTTGCCGTCACCTTCACAAAAGACGGCAATGTGTATTATTCCAGTGAGAAGGCGATCACAGAGGACATGCTGTCCATTTATGAGGCCCATCTGGACATCTCTTCCACGATCCTGTTCATCCGCAGCAGGGCTGCCGACCTGTCATGGCGGCAGCTGACGGTGATCTTCCTGTTTATCCCCCTGCTGCTGATCGCCCTGTTCATGTTCGTGATGACCTTCATCGTCGGACGCATACGCTTCTCGTTCAAGGTCCGCAAAGGCTGGTTCCCCAAAGGAACGAAGTACAGGGCATTCCCCTATCTCTGCGCCTGCGCCGTATTCATGCTGTTTGCGAATATGCAGCTTTACCGCGAACTGTTCCCTGACAGCATTGACGGTATCGTGACATACAAACGGTACATCGCATTCATGCTGATCGCGATGGCTGCCTACGGCCTGTACAAACAGAAGAGCAAACTGACCGTGATGATCCTGGCAGGCGTGATCCTGCTGTGCGGCGCGGATATCATCACTTCTTCGTCCCTGATCAAAGGCCCGATCCTGTTCATTACGGCATACCTGGTATTATGCACAGGATATTTCATGGAAGAGCGCCCTTCGATCCGGCAGATCCTGTTATGGATCGTGCTCTCCCTTGCCGGGATCTTCATCCTCTCCGGCATCAGTTACCCGAATATGGTCCTGCGGGTCATTGCCATCGTATATCTCGTCGTCGGCCTGCTGATGGTATGCCTTTCCATCAATATGCACGGGCGTACATTTGCAGGCACGGTCCTGCTGTTCGCTGCCGGCGTGCTTCTGATGAGGAACCAGGTCGACGGCACGACGTTCCTGAGGCATATGCTCTCGCTCGGCACATATTATCTGGCTGTTCTTGCAATCGCCGGGACCGGCACGCAGACACGGCTGCCAAGACTTGTTCCCGAGAGCGAAAAGGAAGAAGAATGACGCTGCAGGGGATACGGATATGATCAGGCTTGAGAAAATAAACAGCCGGAACATCGATGAAGTCCTCCGGCTGCGTGTGCAAGACGATCAGAAGGAATATGCCGCAGATAACCGCACCAGCATCATCGAAGCGTATATCGCCGTTACTAACGACGGTCATGCCTTCACTTTCGCTGTCTGCGACGGCAGCAGGCCTGTCGGCTTTGTCATGATCGGCTATGATACGGATGACTGCTGGGAGGATCCCCCTGCGATCGCAAAAGGGAATTACAGCCTCTGGAGACTGATGATCGGGAAAGAATACCAGCACAGGGGGTACGGCAGGAAAGCACTTGGACTTGCGCTTGAATTCATCCGTTCGTTCCCCTGCGGGACGGCAGAATACTGCTGGGTGTCTTATCTGCCGGAAAATAAGGCAGCGAAGGAACTGTACCGCTCCTTCGGCTTTGAAGAAACAGGTGATTCCGACGGTCAGGAGACCTTAGCGGTCCTGAAGCTGGAAAAGGAGAACTGATATGGAGGAAAAGATCATCGCAGCCTGCGGCAACGACTGCGCGGCATGTCCGAGATATACGGAAAAGCCTTTTGAAAAAACGGAAGAACAGCTGAAACATACGGCAGAGCTGTGGTACAGGATCGGCTACAGGGACCGTATTGTTTCCACAGAAGAGATCTCGTGCGACGGCTGTACGGAAGACAACTGGTGCAGACACCGCATCGCTGCCTGTACCGCAGGGAAAAACATCCGGTACTGTTCGGAATGCAGCCTGTATCCGTGCGATAGAACCGTGACCTGTTTTGCGGTGACAGCGTCATTCCTGGAAAACTGCAGGAAGGCATGCACAGCAGAAGAATTCAAAAGGATACGGAAAGCATTCTTTGAAAAAAGGGAGAACCTGGAAGAACGGAAGAAAATCGAGTAGGAGGGAGTGATTAGCTCCCGTCCTCTCACAGCACCGTGCGTACGGGTCCGTACACGGCGCTTCCAATATTTAGAACATAAACTGCAGTTGAACCGGATAAGAATGAATACGCTCGTAGGCTTTGATCAAGTTTGCCAGACCCCAGCCTTCGAGCTTTTCATTTGAAAGCGCACGTATAACCGCTCCTGTATGTATCGTAAACCAGTATCCTCTGCGGGAGTTGGCCGCCATATACGCATACTTAGGCGGTGTTCCAAGATGCACAAGTTTATGATATTTAGTTCTTGGTTTCTTCCATCTTTTCCAAATGATTTGCCTTATCCTACTCTGTAACCATCCATTCATCGCGCTGATCCATGTTTTCATCTCAGCTATTCCGTAGTAATTCAGCCATCCATTGACAACCCGATTGAGTTCACTGCAGATCAACTGAAATGTACCCGGTCTTTTCCTCGATGTCAGACCTTTGAGCTTGGCTTTGAACTTCATCTTGGATTTCTTGTGAGCATAGATATGAAACTTCCCGTTACTGCCTTTGCCCATGTTGAAACCAAGAAATTTGAAGTTACCGGGATTGCTCGCGAGTGAGACAATCCTGCTTTTCTCTCTGTTGACTTTGAGTTTAAGTTTCCCTTCGAGATAGGCAGTGCTTCCTTCAAGCAATCTCTCCGCTGCGCGCTTACTTCTGGCCAACAGGACGATGTCATCTGCGTACCTTATTTCCGGTACTCCTCTTCTTGCGTATTCCATGTCAAATTCATTGAGATAGATGTTCGCAAGCAGCGGTGACAGATTTCCGCCTTGTGGGCTTCCTTCTGTCGTTTCAATGACGACGCCGTTCTCCATTACTCCGGCTTTCAGGAACTTCTTGATCAGCTTCATCATGGCCTCATCCTTGACTGTCTTTCTCAGCTCGCGGATAAGTCTGTCATGATTCAGTGTGTCAAAATACTTCGACAGGTCGAGCACCACTGCCCATTCATATCCTGCCTCGGCATATTCCTTCACCCTTTCAATGGCCTGCTGTCCGCTTCTTCCCGGTCTGTAGCCAAAACTGTTATCCGAGAATTGCGGTTCGTAAAGGGGCACTAGGATTTGCGCAATTGCCTGCTGAACAATCCGGTCCTTGGCCGTGGGGATTCCCAGTTTTCTTTCCCCTCCATTCGGCTTCGGTATTACCCTGCGTCTTACGGCTGTGGGATGATAATATCCTCCCATCATTTCTGCCTGGACCTCGGCGTAATGGTCGCTCATCCATTCAATCGTTTCACTGACGGTCTTCCCATCCGCTCCCGGCGCTCCATTGTTCGCCCTTACTCTCTTCATGGCAATCTCCATATTCTTTGGAGATACCGCCATTTCCATGAGATGTTCGGACTGCAGTTCACGTCCTCTTTCCATGTCTTCC
>JAILQT010000019.1 GCA_024698805.1 Solobacterium sp. | reverse complement strand
GAGTCTTGCAAGAGCACCGGAATCGAGCAGGCCAGGGATCTGGTCGTTCGCAAACATGAATACGTCAGCAGCTGCTTCAGGGTCTGTCTGGATGTTTGTCAGCGCATCACCTTCGGAGCATGTGCCTGTCTTGAATTCGATGTCCCATTCAGGATGTGCTGCCTTGAATGCTTCGAGCTCTTTGTTGAGCCAGTTGCCGTTTTCTTCGGACTGGTCTTCGACTGATGTCCAGACTGTTAATGTGACTTTTTCAGCTGCTCTGCCTTTTGAATCTGCTCCGGAAGAATCCTCTGTTTCTTCTGAACTTGTATCAAGTGTCTCTTCCGGTTCAGGGGTCTGGCTTCCGGATGATTCCGCTTCCGCAATTGAGGATCCGGAATCTTCCGGCTGTACGGGCGGAGCCGATCCTTTCGGCATTAGCAGAAATATCCCCGCAAGTACAGCCAGGGCTGCAGCACCTATCCCGGCATGCAGTCCGACCGGTCTCTTCGTCTGGGCGGGATGGATATTCGTTTCAGACCCGGTCGAAGTTGTTTCAGGGGCCGGGACTGCTGTCCACGGTTTTTGCCCTGTCGACCCTGTGTTGAAAGATGCGGTCTGAAGCTGTACTGGCACACCGTCATTCAGGTCCTTCAGCAGTTCTTCTGCGCTCTGGTATCTGTCTTCCGGATTGCGCTTTATAGATTTTTCAAGGATCAGTTCAAGCTTCTTCGATACATTGGGATTCAGTTTCCCTGCAGGTACATATTCATAAGGAGGCTCCAGCGGGCTTTTCCCTGTTGCCAGGTAATACATCGTCATGCCCAGGGAATAGATATCCGTCCTGCCGTCACTCTGTGCCAGACCGAACTGTTCGGGTGCCGCAAAACCGTTTGTCCCGATATACGTCGTATCCCCCGATGCATGTGCCTTGTATTCTCTTGCGATGCCGAAATCGATCAGCTTCAGTGTCCCGTCCTTCTGCAGGATCACATTCGCCGGCTTCATATCCCTGTAGATGATGGGTGGCTTTCTGCTGTGCAGATACGCAAATACCCCTGCCAGCGTCTTATACCATTCGATGACCGTTTCTTCCGGGATCACCTTTTCACGCTGGATGATATGCTGGAGGTCTTCGCCTTCCACGTAGTCCATGACGATATAGATCAGCTTCTCATCTTCAAAGATATCGCTTACCCTGACCAGATTCGGATGATTCAGTTTTGTCAGGATATTCACTTCTGCCATCAGGTCTATGGCCTGGCTCTTTCGGACTGATTTGATCGCTACGATCGTATTCAGACGGATATGCCTTGCCTTAAATACAGTGGACATACCCCCTTTGCCTATGAAATCGATGATCTCGTATGTATTATTCAGTATCTGCGCCATACATATATATTCTCCAGTGATCATTCATCTGCGTGACTGCATCCTTACTGATACAGATCCTGCAGAAGCTCTTCAGCAGACTGATATCTCTCTTCCGGATCGTATTTCACACATCTGTCGAGGATATCTTCCAGTTCCTGCGATACAGCCGGATTCACCTGTCTGGCAGGCAGGTACCCGAACGGAGGCGTCAGCGGACCTTTCCCGGTCGCCAGATAATACATCGTAAGTCCCAGCGAATAAATATCCGATCTTTCGTCACACTGACCAAACATGAACTGTTCTGGTGCCGCGAATTCATTTTCATGCTCCATTACGATCCCGGATTCCAGTACTTTCAGTTTCCCGTTTTTCTGCACCATCACTTTTGACGGTTTCATCTTCCTGTATATGATCGGCGGTTCCTGCGCATGAAGGCTGCGCAGTATTTCAGCCAGTTCCCTGAACCAGGTGACCACCATCCCCTCCGGGACCGTTCTGACTCTTTCCCGCAGGGTCTGCAGGTCTTCCCCGTCCACATAATCCGTAACGATATAAATGAGTTTTTCATCTTCAAAGATATCGAGGATCCTGACCACGGAGGACTGCAGGTCATCCGGCTGAATGCCGAAGTGAGCCGGGATCTCGACAATATTATCTTTTGCGAATGCTTTTACAATCAAATCCTCATTCAGACGGATATGCCTTGCCTTAAAGATTAATGATGAATCCCCTTTTCCGATAAAATCAGTTATCTCATATGTATTATTCAGTATCTGTGCCATATACGATCTCTCCAATGATAATCATACCATCATTTCTGCCGGCATATATTTCCCGGGAATTGAAAAACGGACCGGTATTACCAGTCCGTCTTATTCTGCAGTTTATCTGTGTCCCATCCACACAAAGAAGAAATAGACTGCGACCATACCCGCGATCGCGATCAGGAAGTACGGTACGATGATCTGCAGGATAGCGATCGTCATCGCAAGAACATCTTTTGCGGTGAAATCTTCGGTCTTTTTCCTGAGTTCTTCTTTCTCTTTGTTTTCCTGATCTATTTTCCTCTTAAGCTGTTCCGGAGTGAGCAGGGAATTCATCAGCTTCTCTGCATCTTCCTCCATTTTTTCTTTTCGGTAAAATATCATTCCTGTGCATTTTTCGCGGCACGTTCAAGCGCGAAATGGCATCTGACTTTATGTCCGGGTTCAACTTCATAGTCAGCCGGAGCTTCCTGCTTGCATCTGTCCGTCGCAAACGGGCACCTTGTATGGAAACGGCAGCCGCTCGGCGGGTTGCTGGGTGAAGGAAGGTCACCCTGCAGGATGATCCTCTTGGAATTCTGTCTCTTTCTCGGATCAAAGGAAGGTGCTGCGGACAGCAGGGCTTCCGTATACGGATGTACATGTTCACTGAAGATCTGGTCTTTTGAACCAATCTCTACGATCTCGCCGAGGTACATGACGCCGACGGAATCGGAGATGAACTTGACGACCGAAAGGTCATGAGAAATAAACAGATATGTAAGGCCGAGGTCTTCCTGAAGATCTTTCAGCAGGTTGATGATCTGGGACTGAATGGATACGTCCAAGGCCGATACTGCTTCATCGCATACGACGAATTCAGGATTTACTGCCAGTGCCCTTGCGATACAGATACGCTGTCTCTGTCCGCCGGAGAACTGATGCGGATAACGGCCGGCCTGTTCGGGGAACAGTCCGCATTTATCCATCAGTTCAAAGACCTTGTTCATCATCTCTTCCTTGTTGCTGACGATCTTATGCTCAAGCATCGCTTCGCCGATGATGTCATAGATCGGAAGTCTCGGATTCAGGGATGAATACGGATCCTGGAAGACGATCTGCATCTTGGTGCGGTATTTATTCAGTTCGGCATTGCTCAGACCGTAAATATTCACACCGTCATAGTATGTTTCGCCGCTTGTCGGCTTGATCAGATCGAGTACAGTTCTTCCTGTCGTTGATTTTCCGCAGCCGGATTCACCGACCAGGCCCATGACCTGTCCCTTTTTGATCTGGAAAGATACATCGTCAACAGCTTTGACATTGCCTACAGTTCTCTGCAGGACGCCTCCCTTGATCGGGAAGTATTTTTTCAGATGACGCACATCGATCAGAACTTTTTCTTCATTCGGCATTCTTGCGTCCTCCTGTTACAAAGCAGCGTACAAAGTGTCCGGGCTCGACCTCAACGAGTTCGGGGATGCCCTTATGGCACATCTCACAGACTTTGTCGCATCTCGGGTTGAACGAACAGCCTTCAGGAAGGTCTGAAAGGTCGGGTACGTTGCCCGGGATCACGTTCAGTCTGGAGCTGGATGTGCTCATATCCGGTCTGGATCCGATCAGTCCGCGTGTATACGGATGAAGCGGGTTCTCAAAGATCGTATTGACATCTGCCAGTTCTACGACTTTGCCGGCGTACATGACCATGACCCTGTCTGCCATTTCCGCGATGACGCTCAGGTCATGCGTAATGAAGATGATCGCTGTATCGATCTGTTTCTTCAGATCGTTCATCAGGTCAAGTACCTGTGCCTGGATCGTTACATCCAGTGCGGTCGTCGGTTCGTCTGCGATCAGCAGCTTCGGTGAACAGGCAAGTGCCATAGCGATCATGACACGCTGTCTCATACCGCCGGAAAGTGCGAACGGGTATTCATCGACGATTCTTTCAGGGTTCGGGATACGGACCATATCCAGTGCATGGATAGCCTCTTCCCTTGCCTGTTCTTTTGACAGTCCTCTGTGCAGTTTCAGTACTTCTTCGATCTGGTAGCCGATCTTGAATACCGGGTTCAGGGATGTCATCGGTTCCTGGAAGATATAGGAGATCTTGTTGCCGCGGATCTTGCGCATCTCTGCGTCGGAGATCTTCAGCATGTCCTGTCCTTCGAACAGGATCTCGCCGCCCTCGTACTTTCCGGGAGGGCATTCGACCAGTCTCGCAAGGGACATGTTGGTGATCGACTTGCCGCAGCCGGATTCACCGACGACGCCGAGGGTCTCGCCTTCGTATACCTTGAAGGAAACATCATCAACAGCCTTAACGACGTTTTTGTTGCTGTAGAAATATGTCTTAAGATTCTTTACTTCAAGAAGCGGTTCTTTCTTCATATTTTCAGACATATAAACCCTCCTTATTTCTGCATCTTCGGGTCGATCGCGTCTCTCAGACCGTCGCCGACGATGTTAAAGCAAAGAATAGACAGGAAGATCATGATTCCGGGAGGAATCCAGTACCACCACTTGGACTGCAGGACAAGCAGGTTTCTCGCTTCCTGGATCAGGTTGCCCCATGTAGGTGTAGGGGGCGAAACGCCGAGGCCGAGGAAGCTCAGTGATGTCTCTGTCAGAATGACGCTTGCCATGGACAGCGTTACATAAACGATGATGTAGGCAAGTACATTCGGGAACAGGTGGACAAACATCTGCCTGTAGTTGGAGATACCGAGTGCACGGCACGCTTCCATGTAGTCCATTTCCCTGAGGGAGAGGATCTGTCCGCGGACGATACGCGCGATACTCGGCCAGGAAAGGACAGCAAGAATGATGATCAGTGTCTTGATCGAATTGCCGAGTACGGACTGCAGCGTGATACAGATCATCAGGAACGGGAAGCTCAGGAAGATCTCAGAAATACGCATGATGATCGTGTCAACGATACCGCCGAAGAATCCCGCGAGGGAACCGAGGATAACGCCGATCACGCATTCGAGCGCTGTAACTGCTACAGCAACACCGAGTGATACACGGCCGCCGTAGAACAGACGCACGCAGAGGTCACGTCCGATCTTGTCTGTACCGAGCAGATGTGCTGCACTGGGCGGCTTGTTCGCATCGGTCGCGATTACCTGGGAAATCGTATATTTGGAGAACATCGGTACGAAGATGCATCCGCCGATGATCAGCGCAAGGATAACAAGGCTTACCATAGCAAGCTTGTTTTTCCTCAGTCTCCTCCAGACACCCTTCCAGTATGAATTTTCCTTGGTGGCTCTTTTGATCTCTTCATTACGATCCAATACTGTCATAAAGAACCTCCTTAGTCATACTTGATTCGCGGGTCGACTGCCGCATACAGCAGGTCCGCAAGCAGCGTACCGAGCAGGGTCGCCATCGTGATCATCGCGTTGATACCGAGCAGGAGCGGATAGTTTCTGGTCGTTGTTGCTTCGACTGCAAGCTTACCTACACCGGGCAGGGAGAAGATCGTCTCTGTCATCAGCGCGCCGGAGATCAGTCCGGGAATACGGAAACCAAGCAGTGTGATGATCGGGATCATCGCATTGCGGAACGCATGTTTGTAGATAACAACTTTTTCGGACAGACCTTTCGCACGTGCTGTACGGATATAATCAGACCGGATGACTTCCAGCATACTGGATCTTGTATAACGCATGAAACTTGCAGTTTCCGCAAGACCGAGAACGATGGACGGCAGGATCAGATGGTATGCATAGTCTCCCAGTTTTGTCATAAAGCCGGCTTTTGCCAGAGCCGGGGTGGATAAGCCGAATGACGGCAGCCACCTCAAGTCGATCGAGAACACTTTCAGCAGGAGCAGACCCGCAAAGAATGTCGGCAATGCCAGACCCAGCAGCGAGAATACTGTCAGTACGTTATC
>JAILQT010000124.1 GCA_024698805.1 Solobacterium sp. | reverse complement strand
TTTCAGACGCTCCAGCTCATCCAGTTCTTCATCTTTCTTATGTTTGCCTCTGCGGTCCAGAAGGGCTTCTTCTCCGTCCTCTTCATATTTGAGGACCCAGTTCCTTACCTGGCTGTAGCTGCAGTTGTATTCGGAAGCTGTCTTCTTATAATTCTTTCCGTTTTCAATGCAGTACTTAACGATCTCAATACGTTCTTCATACGTTGTTTTTCTTGGACTGGCCATATATACCTCCGGATGCGGATCATAATCCCTGATCTCTTCTCCTTCAGTATACTTGATTACCCATCGCCGTATGGCAATACGTTGTGGAATCCCATATTTATTCGCCAGTTCTTCATATGACCCCTGCCCATTCATGTATTCCTGGACAACCTGCATTTTGAATTCTTTTGAATACTTCTGGTTATGTTTCTTCGGCAGAAATGTTTCCGGTCCCAGAGCCTTGTATGTGTGTGCCCATTTACGTATTAGCCCGTCACCGTATTTCGTCATTGATAATTCATGTGCGATCTGTGCAGCACTCTTTCGCCCGCTTATGTAGTCCTCACATGCCTGCACTTTCTGTTCAAATGTATATTTTACTTTTCTTCCCATATGAAAATCCCGCCTTAGCGGACAACGTTTTGATTTTTACGCTGTCTACTTTAGCGGGATCATATCAGAAATGCGGGATTTTTCATGCGGACCGGCGTGAGGTGCATACAAAGATATCTTTTCGCGAAGTCAGCGTATAATCAGTTCATGGAGACCGTCAGGATCGTATTAGTCTCGGACAATCACGGCGACAGGAAAGCCCTGGAGTATCTGCGTCAGACCTATGCAGGATATGATTATTTCGTCCACTGCGGCGACTCGGAGATGCCCATTGCGGAGCTGGACGGTTTTATCTGTGTCCGCGGCAACAATGATTTCCCGCTTGGAAACAATGCCCCGGACCAGACGATCCTTGAAGCCGGCGGGCACAGGATCTATATCTGCCACGGACACATGGACTTCCTTTCATATTTCCATTATGAACCGATGGCAAAAAGGGCAAAGGCAAGGGGCTGCGATACGGTGTTCTTCGGCCATGTGCATAAATACTCTGACGATATTGTTGAAGGGGTCCGGCTGCTCAATCCGGGATCGATGCGGCATAACCGGGATGCCTCACCCCCGAGTTATATGCTTGTATACATCGATGCAGACGGTATCCGCGCGCAGCGGATGGAATATATACCTGCCGGCAGGACCGGAAAGGGAACGTGGCTGGACAAACTGATCGGCTGGCTGTCACGCTTATAAGGAGGAAATCAGTATGGAATTCGATCTGAACAAACGGCACTGTTACTACTTCAATGAGATCGCAAAGATCCCCCATGGATCTTTTAATGAACAGGCGATCAGTGATTACCTGGTGACATTCGCGAAGGATAACGGTCTTGCGTACAAACAGGATGACAAATTCAATGTCATCATCGACAAGCCCGCTTCCCCGGGATATGAGGACAGCGAACCGGTCATCCTGCAGGCGCATATCGATATGGTCTGTGAGAAGAACAAGGACGTTGAACATGATTTCACAAAAGACCCGCTGGACCTCTATGTCGAAGACGGCTGGCTGAAAGCGCGGGGAACGACGCTCGGCGCCGATGACGGCTACGGTGTCTCCTATATGCTGGCGATCCTGGAAAACAAAGATCTGAAACATCCGCCGCTGTCCTGTATCTTTACTTCCATGGAGGAAGTCGGACTCCTGGGTGCGGCGAATCTGCAAGCGGAAGATATGCACGGCAGGAGGCTGATCAACCTGGACGGCGGCGGGGAAGTCCGTACGACAGTCAGCTCTGCCGGCGGCGCGACGGGACTGAGCCATTGCCCGATCCGTTTTGAAGCCAGTACGAAGCCGGCATACGCCCTGCGTGTGCGCGGCCTCAAGGGAGGTCATTCCGGGGCCCTGATCCACATGGAGCTGGGCAATTCCAATACACTGCTGGCAAGGATCCTGAAAGAACTGCAGCTTCAGGGGCTGGACGTACAGCTGTCCTCCTTTAACGGCGGACTGAAGTTCAATGCGATCCCGCGTGAAGCCGATGCAGTATTTGTATCTGCGGCAGACCCGGAAAAACTGCAGGCAGCCATCCGCTGCAGTGAAGCGAATATCAGGGAAGAACTGGAATTCAGCGATCCCGGCTTCAGCGTCATCTTTGAGCCGGCAGATGCGGAAAAAGCTATTGTGCAGAAGGACAGCGATGCGTTCCTGAATTATATGTATCTGATGATCAACGGTTTCCAGCACCGTTCCGTTGCGATCGAGGGCCTGACCGCTGCGTCGCTGAATGCCGGCGTTGTCACGACAAAAGAAGACGAGATCCTCATCGAAGACCTGATCCGCAGCGCACTGAAGACGCATACCGACGATATGATCAGTCATCTGAAGGTGCTTGCGGGATTATGCGGTGTCACGGTTGAGATCCGTGACCGTTTCCCCGGCTGGGGCTTCAAAGCGGATTCACCGCTGCGGAATACCCTCCGGGAAGTGCTGAAAGAGCGCGGCATCGAGCTGAAAGAAGAAGCGTCGCACGGCGGTCTGGAATGCAGCATGTTCAAGGGGCTTGTTGAAGATATGGATATCATCACTTACGGACCCGTTTCGCAGGGGGCCCATACACCCGGGGAAAAACTGGATCTGGCATCTTTCGACAGGGCATTTGACGTATTGTGCGAAGTGCTGGCGCGCTGCTGAATGAACATACAAGTCTTCCGCATGGAAGGCTTTTTCAATGAAGAGCACTTTGCCGTATCCGCTGCTGTAAGCAAAAAAAGTGACCTTGATAAACGCCAGTGCTATATTTACTGCATGAGACTTGAAGCGTATCTGAACATGGCCGCCCTTGTATGCGGCGTATTACTGCTGTTATACGGGGCCGGCGCGGCTCTCCGTCTCGTGCCTGTTGTGATGCTGTATAAACCGAATGAAGAAAAAAAGATCCGCAGGGAATACCGGTTCCATGCGATCGGTTACGGAGGCATGGGCCTGGTGATGCTGACACAGGCACTGTATTTCTTCTTCTCCTGGGAATGGGCAGGGAACCTGTCCGCATCTGCCAGGACTGTCCTTGTACTGTATCTCCTGTACGCATGCACGTTCCGTGTTTATATCAAAGGGTATATTCCCGGCGACAGCATCTCGGATGAATGAATGCCGGCTGTATCAAAAATACTGTTTTCCTGAAGCACTGCACCGTTCAGTGCTTCTGCTTTTCTGTCCCGGACCGGATATGCCGGGGAAACAGGGAATATGACAAATATCATTTTGTCCATGACCGGCATATCGGCTAGAATAGTCCTGTTGCAAAGGAGTACGATTATGAAAGACCGTTTTGACGCGAAATATCTGAAAGATATCGATTCGATGCATTTTATCATGCCTTTTATGTATCCCAACCGCTGTGACAACGAAGCCTTCTTCAGCTTCAGGATCGACCTGACAGCGATCGATGAATACGTGGCGAAGAAAAATGCAGAAAATCCGGAATATAAATACAACCTGTTCCAGTGCATCATCGCAGCTGCACTGAAGACTGCCACGCTGCGCTCTAAGCTGAATATCTTCATCCACAACAAGAAGATGTACAAGCGCAATGAGATCAGCGCTGCGTTCACTGTCAAACAGGAATTTTCCGATGACGGGGGAGAAGTCCTCGCATTCATCCATTCCAGACCGGAATGGACGATCGAAGACCTGCATAATGAGATCCACCGCCAGCTCCTCAAGCTGAAAAACAAAAGCTATGTTGATGAATCTACAGGCGTCATGGACAAACTGAATGCTTTGCCCAAAGCGATCTCCAGACCGCTTGTCAGTTCTGTCTGCTGGCTGGAAAAGAAGGGGATGATCCCGCCGGCACTGGTCGAGACCGACCCGTACCATTCCACGATCAATTTTGCCAATCTCGGTTCGATCGGCCTGCCCAGCGGCTATCACCATCTGACGAACTGGGGTACGACCTCCATGTTCATCGTCATCGGCAAGAGCGGCCGCATGCCGTTCTATGAGAATGATGAAGTCATCTTCCGTGACGCTGTCGAGCTCAATATCACGATGGACGAAAGGATCGCCGACGGCTACTATTTCTCGAAATCCATGAAGATCATGCAGTATTACCTCCAGCATCCGGAACTGCTTGAACGTCCGTTCAATGAGAAGCTGGATGACGAGGTCTATAAAACACTGTAAACACGGCAGCAGGACAGACGGTTCAGGAAGGCTGCGGTCATGAATAAGACAGTATTGATCCTGTCCGGAAGCCCGCGCAGGGGCGGCAGCTCCGGCCTGGTCTGCGGCGGGTCCCTGCGCAGCGCTGCGTAAGCGGGCAATGAAACGGAAAAGATCCGTGCGGCAGAGAAGAAGACCGGCTGCTGTCAACAGGCGTGTATAAGCCCGGAACTGTCAAAGAAAGCCCTGCATTCAAAGAAGCTTACGAAATGGGCAGGCCCGTGTAACAGGAAAGCCACGGCGACCTGATCGGAATACAGTAAAAAACCGGAAGACATTTTCTTTGCACATTTTCCGGTTCTTTTCAATTCTCAGATCAGGGTCTTATAGTACAGACCGAATTTTTCCATTGCATCGATGATGGGGGACATTGATTCACCCAGCGGACTCAGTGCGTATTCCACCCGCGGCGGGACTTCCGGATATACAGTCCGTGTAATGATGCCGTCTTCTTCCATGGAACGGAGGCTGTCTGTCAGTACTTTCTGGCTGATGCCGGCCAGATCACGCCGGAGTTCGTTGAACCTCCAGGGGCGCTGACGCAGGTTCCTCAGGATCAGCAGTTTCCATTTACTGCCGACCAGCTGGACAGTTGTGGCTACCGGGCATTCCGGAAGCTCTTCTCTTGTTTTCATGGGAAGCTCCTTTCCGGACGCTGCAATGACAGCATCTGCATACAATATGCAGAAATATGTGCAGTATCCTGAACTGAATACAATGTACCATATAAGCCCGGCAGAGTACACAGGTCACAAAAAGGTTACTCTGTAATAAAAATGTGCATACTTACCGATCTGCCGGTCCGGCAATATAATAAAAACAACAGGGAAGGATACCCTGTGAAAAAGACTGAAAACACAAAAAGACCTGTGCATGCACATGCAGTTTTGGAAAGGAGGCGGTGCGGGATGATCATCAATACAGGGCAGAGGACGGATATCCCTGCCTTCTATTCCGAATGGTTTGCGAACAGGCTGAAAGAAGGTTTTGTCTGTGTCCGCAACCCGTATGACCCGAAACAGGTCAGCCGGTACCGGCTGGATCCGTCTGTTGTGGATGTGATCGGGTTCTGTACAAAGAACCCGGCGCCGATGTTCCCGTATATGGACCTGCTGAAGGATTACGGGCAGTACTGGTTCGTGACGATCACGCCCTACGGAAGGGATATCGAACCGAACGTGCCGGACAAGCATAAGCTGCTGGATGATTTCCGGAAACTGTCAGATATCGCCGGCATTGATTCCGTCGGCTGGCGGTACGATCCGATCTTCATCTCGGACAGGTATTCCCCGGATTACCATATCCGTGCTTTTGAACAGATCGCCGCCGCGCTTGACGGGTATACGGAGACTGTCGTCATCAGCTTCATCGACCTCTATCCGAAAGTCAGGCGTAATTTCCCGGAAGCACAGGAAGTTTCCCCGGAAATGCAGCTTGAACTCGGGAAAAGGCTTATCGATATCGCCGGTGCGCACGGCATGACAGTCCGGCCGTGTGCCGAAGGCGATCTGCTCGCCGCATACGGTGCCGACTGCAGCGGCTGTATGAAGATCAGCGATTATGAAAAGGCGATCGGGCAGCGCCTGAATGCGCCGAAGAAGAAGGGTGCCCGGGCGGAATGCGCCTGTTATCTCTCCTGTGATATCGGCGCATACAACACATGCAGGCATCTCTGCAGATACTGCTATGCGAATGCGGAACCGGAGAAGGTCCTGGCACAGAGCCGTCTTCATGATCCTGCATCACCGTTCCTGATCGGGAATTACAGACCGGACGACAGGATCCATGACGTCCCGCAGAAATCCTGGATCAGCAGGCAGACAAGCATGCAGATATGAGATATTTCCCGGAGATCGGGGAAATGAATGAACAGAAAGAAGGTGACGCAGATGGATCAGAACGAACGTCTTGCCTGTCTCACAAAACAGTTTATCGAAGATTCCGTGCAGTACCGTGACCTGACGGTGCCGTCAGACACGGAAGGCAGGAAACGCCTGCTGCGTTCCCTGATGAACATACGGATGCCGAAGCCTCTGCCTGCCGCGGTACAAAAAGTGCAGGATGCCTATCTGCAGGAGCGCATC
Organism: Solobacterium sp.; assembly: GCA_024698805.1. Classification (GTDB taxonomy): domain Bacteria; phylum Bacillota_I; class Bacilli_A; order Erysipelotrichales; family Erysipelotrichaceae; genus Bulleidia. The sequence continues at coordinate 6,645 of JAILQT010000124.1, read as the reverse complement.
CGCCGGAACGGCATCGTGACCCTCACGGATATACCTGTCATTGCGGAAGCCGGAAGCACGCATCTGTTCGCGGACCGGATCTCTGTCTGGCAGGGGGATATCACAAGGCTGCAGACCGATGCAATCGTAAACGCAGCCAATTCACAGATGCTGGGCTGCTTTGTGCCGATGCATACCTGCATCGACAACTGCATCCACACATTCGCCGGCGTACAGCTGCGCGCGGAATGTGCCAGGCAGATGAGAGAACTGCGCATGAAATACGGCGATGATTACGAACAGCCGACAGCTGTGCCGATGTTAACGGAAGGATACAATCTTCCGGCAAAAAAGGTGATCCATATCGTCGGCCCGATCGTATCCGGGGAACTGACAGAAGAACTGGAACAGGACCTTGCGGATTGCTATACAAATGTGCTGGATCTGTGTCTGGCAAACGGACTGCGGTCTGTCGCATTCTGCTGCATCTCTACCGGGGTCTTCCGTTTCCCGAACAGAAGGGCCGCAGGGATCGCCGTGCAGACTGTGACAGACTGGCAGGAGGAACATCCGGACGCAATGGAGAGAGTGATATTCAACGTGTTTAAAGATGAGGACAGGGAATTTTATGAACAGGAATTATATTAAGCAGCCGGACGGCTGGAGAGAGACCATTGAACAGGGGGTCAGAGGCGTAAGGCGGTTCCGGTCCGGGCTCAGTAAAGGTGATCTTTCACATGACGAAGCCGTCCGAAGACTGAAGGAAGAGATCGAAACGGCAGATGCCGTCGTGATCGGTGCAGGAGCAGGTCTTTCCACATCTGCCGGATTCATCTATACCGGCGAACGGTTTGAAAAATGGTTCGCTGATTTTATCCGTACATACGGCATACAGGATATGTACGCAGGGGGATTCTATCCGTATCCTTCCAAAGAGATATTCTGGGCATACTGGGCACGCTATATTTATATAAACAGATACATGGATCCGCCGAAGCCTGTCTATCAGGACCTGCTGGAACTGGTCAGGGACAAAGATTATTTTGTGATCACCACCAATGTCGACCACTGTTTCCAGAAAGCCGGTTTTGACAAAGACAGACTGTTCTATACCCAGGGGGATTACGGGCTTTTCCAGAGCACGGATCCTTCCAATCGGAAAACCTATGACAACAGGGACTGGGTCATGGAAGCGATGGGAGCGCAGGGATTCCTGAGAAACGCAGACGGTCTGTTTGAAGTGCCGGAAGCAGGACTGCGCATGGAGATCCCTTCGGAACTGCTGCCGGTATGTCCGGATGACGGGGCGGAAATGACCATGAATCTTCGCGCGGATGATACTTTTGTCGAAGATGAAGGCTGGCGGAATGCTTCTGCCGCATATGCCAAGTTCCTCAGAGACCATGAAGGACAGCATATCCTGTTCCTGGAGATCGGCGTCGGCGCGAATACACCGGTGATCATCAAATATCCTTTCTGGCAGATGACGAATGACAACGGGAATGCATTCTATGCCTGCCTGAATTACAGCGAAGCTGTCTGCCCCGTACAGATCGAAGAACGCTCCGTCTGTATCGGCGGGGACAGCGGTGAAGCGATCCGGCAGCTGCTGGAAACGATATGATCAGACAGACGAACCTTATAAATAAAACGGAAGCACTGTATGCCAATGCTTCCGATTTTCGTATGATAGGTTTTCCTGCAGCTCAATGGCCTGTTCAGACCCATCCGTTCGGCCTGATCACATGTTTCATAAGGTAATCACCGACGCCGCCTTCGAGACAGCCGAGTTCCGTGATGTCATCGGCGATGGCTTTCGTCTGCGCGCTGCCGTCCGCCAGGCATACGCCCCAGCCGGATGCGGTCAGCAGGGGGTTATCGTTCTCATTATCGCCGAACGTAATGATATCCTTCAGGTCTATGCCGTTCCTTTCCGCAAAATGCGCCAGGCCTGTTCCCTTGTCGATGCCTTTTGGCATGATCTCGACAGTTCCCGGGAATGACCCGATCATCTGGTACTGATCCCCGTACTTTTCAAGGAAACTTGTGCGGATCATCTTTTCGACTTCCGGTGTTGTCCTGAAGAGCATCTTGAAGCACGGCTTTGCGCAGAAAGCCTCGATATCCCCGGTGACATCGTCAAATTTGAAGCCTCTGCGGATCATGGAGGAGATCAGTTCCCCGTGGATATTCATGGCGTTGTTGTTGCCGCCTCCTTCCGCATTGACCGATACTTCATATTCATCGATGATCGGCTTCAGATAATACAGCATCTCCCGCATCGTATCCTGTTTCATCAGATCCATTTCCCAGTGATCTTCATGGAACCTGTCCCATACCTGGCCGCCGTTCATGCCGATCAGGAAGTCAAACTGGTAATCGAGATCCCAGTTTTTTGCCTGGTCGAAGAGCCGCTGGTTCAGTTCCCTGCCGGTCGCAAGTCCGAGCAGGACGCCGTGCTCCCGCAGTATCTGCAGTGCTTCTTTTGTGATATCCGGCAGCGGTGACCCCTTGGCGGAAAGCGTCATGTCAATGTCTGCCGCAAAAGCTTTGATCGTCTTTATCATATATACCTCGCACATCTCTTAATAGATCATATCTGTATAAGTATCGTATTTCATCTGCGACATTATTTCTATTTTTTTGCATTGTCCTGCGAAAGAAAAATACAATTCCAAGCATGATCGTATGCCAGGGCCTCCGTTTGTATTAGCATTAGTATAACCAGGGAGGATGCAGCAGTGAAAATACGTGAACTGTCCGCGCAGATCGAAGCGGGAAACCTGTCATGCGTACAGCTGGCACAGGTGTGTCTGAAAAGGATCGAAGAGAACGACAGAGCAGGCAGGAAACTCAATTCTGTCGCTCTGATCGATCCGGATGTGCTCAAAGAGGCGGAAAAGATCGATGAAGAGATCCGGAGGAACGGCCGCAGGAGCCCGCTTCACGGCGTGCCCGTCCTGCTGAAAGACAATATCGATATCAAAGGCATGCCTACGACTGCCGGGTCCCTTGCATTACAGGACCTGATCGCTGAAAAGGATGCTTTCATTACGGAAAAACTGAGAAAAGCAGGGGCACTTATCCTCGGGAAAACAAACCTGTCGGAATTTGCCTATTTCATGTCCAGGAATGAGATGCCTTCCGGCTACAGTTCGCTGGGCGGACAGGTCGTACATGCCTATGTCCCGGGCAGGGATCCCTCCGGCAGTTCAAGCGGTTCTGCAGTGGCTGTGGCAGCCAGGTTCGTGCCGTATACGATCGGTACGGAAACCGACGGATCCCTGATGTCCCCGTCCATAGCGAACGCGATCGTTTCCCTGAAGCCAACGGTAGGACTGGTCTCCAGGAGCGGCATCCTGCCGCTCAGCTGTTTCCAGGATACAGCCGGCCCGATGGGAACATCTGTTGAAGACATTGCGGAGGTACTGCAGGTGATCGCCGGAAAAGATGAAGACGATCCCGCTTCCGCTACATGCCGTATCGATGATTATACAAAAGCACTGAAAACAGACGGCACAGGACTGAAAGTCGGCATATACCGCTGTAAAACACGCGAAGAAGATGACGTTGCCCTGCAGAAGGCAAAAGAGATCCTGCAGGCAGCCGGTGCCGAAGTGAAAGAAGTCGGCATTGAGAAGGTGATGCTGGATGAGACGGAATGTCTGAAAAATGAATTCCGGTACAGTCTGAACCGGTATCTGGATGAACACGGATCCGCATGCCGCAGTCTCTCGGATATCATTGCATACAACCGTGCTCATCCGGAGAAATGCCTCGTCCACGGACAGGACCTGCTGGAAGCCAGCGATGCCTGCAGCGGTGACCTTACAGAACCGGGATATGTATCCGCACGAAACGGGCTGACAGAAGAAGCACACCGTCTGCTTGACGGCACACTGGAAAAATACGGTGTTCACTGCCTGCTGAGTGCAGGTGCACGTCCGCAGTCGAATCTGGCACCTGTCTCGCAGAACCCGTGCATGACGATCCCGGCCGTATCGCAGAACGGTGAAAACTTTGAACCTGTCAGCTATTATCTGATGGCCGGGGCATTTCAGGAATCCGTACTGATCCATACAGCATATATCCTGGAGGATGCCCTGCAGGTACACTGCAGGCCTTCCTGGGTGGATGACGATTTTTCCATGACCTTCTGAAGACATGCTGATACAATAATTGTGCCGGTCTGTACGGACCGGTAATGTATATACAGGAGGGATGATATGAAGATATCTGCTCATGAGCATCAGGAGATCCCGCAGGCCAGGACCGGGACAGTTATCGAAAGCTCCGAATTACGGGGATGGAAAAGAAAGATCACTGACGGCACGATCCTCTTCTGCGCTTTCGCCGCTGTCGCTTTTATCGCATACTGCGCCTTAACGGAACAGATCAATTTGATCTGGCGTTACCTGCCGGTATTCTTCCTGCTTGTAACATCCTGTATCTTCCTCGCAAGCATATTCGTATATATCCAGGATAAGAATGATATCCGGAAAAGATGCTTCATCACGGAAGGTGTTGTCACCGGTAACAGACAGGTGCTGAGGACAGTCGGCAACGATCTGAATACATCGATGGAATCACAGAAAGCCCTGTATTCATACGGTCATCATACACAGCAGATGTATGTACCTGTGATCCGGTACAATATCAACGGTATTGCATATGAGACCGCTGCTGAGAATATGGCGCAGGCTGAACCGTTCAGCCAGGGACCTGTCCGGATCATCGCCGACAGAACAGATCCACGGAATATATCTGTTTATGTCAATTCGATCCTGTTCATCGCTGTTTCCGGCATATTCATGGCTGTGTCGCTGATCGCGGTCCTGGTCACATTTCTTCTGTTCTGACAGGTCATCTCAGATTCCGGAGCCGTCAGGATAATGTAAAGACGGACAATAAGAAAAAGTATGCAGGGCGGTATTTAAGAAAAGATACCGCTTTTCGTATGTGCACGATCGGAAACAGGCGGGAAGCAGTTTCCGCGATATGCAGTGAAAATGTCAATGGATTCAGATGGCGGGCCTGTGCATCTGTTATAAAAGCGGATATGTCTATATTGTTGTGCAGGAAATAAAGCTATAGAATAAGAATACAGCCGGAACAAAAAAGGATTCCGCTATTTAGAAGGAGAATAATAATGTTAAAAAAACTGTGTGCCGTAATGATTTCTTTGTTTCTTACTGTGCTTGTATTCCCGATACTTTTCCGGTTGCGTCATTTGTGTGTGTATTTCTTCTTCTGCGTCATTTTCATGGTGCTGAATCACACACAAATTGACCTCTAATACCCCATTGCCAGTAAAAGGTATGTAACCAGCTGTATCAAAGAAGCTGGTGTAGTCTTCCTTGATACAACCTTTCAAAAATATGTGAGCAATAGGTTCATCGTCTTCATAGACAACGTAGACTCTTTCGACGACCGCCCGGACCATTGACATGAGTTCTTCCGGTGTTGCCGTCTTCCATGATTCCTTGAAATCCGCCAGTTTTTTCTTGACCTGAGAAAGATCCTCGATGGTCTGTGAATTATCACCGCGTTCCTCTTCAAGTTTCAGCAAAACCGCTTCTTTCCGGCTGAGTTCTGCGGACATCTCTGTCACATCATCCTGGATGAATTTTCTGAGAACGTCATCTGCTTCACGCAAGTTCCTGATCTGTGCCGCAATATCCGCTTTGATCTTTTCGATATCTTTCTTCGTTTCCTGGTATTCACGTTCCGAAGCATCTGATCTTGTAAGCTCCCGGATCCTTGCTTCAATCAGCTTGAAATAAGTCTCCTTCTGCTCATCCACTAAGGCAGCGAGCTGTCTCACCACCTGATCATCCAGCTTAACGCCATCAACAGCCAGGTAATCGCATTCCTTTTTTCGATGTCCGGGGCATACGTACTTGAAACGAGGTCTTCCTCTGGTCCAGCGACCGGATTCAGAAACCACATTCAGGACTTTGCCGCATTTCGGACAGATCATCAAGCCTGAAAGTAAAGCGTTAGTCGCACGGTGCGGGCGATTATGCTGCTCTTCGATGTCCTTCATCAATTGCTGTGCAGCAATCCAGTCTTCCGAAGAAATAAAAGGCTCATGCTTTCCAACTGATATGATCCAATCGTTAATTGGCTTCCGGAAAGAGAGCTGCGTGAACTTTGGATTGAAGAAAGTCGAATCTTCATGTTCGTCTTTTACGTGGTCGGTTTTATTATAACCGCTTAATGCATGCTTTCCATCGAAATCTTCAATGTTTCCCGCAACATTGGCACCGTTGTCAAAAAAGAACTGATAAGAAGTCGGGTCAGCTGTACAATATACCGGATTATGAAGAATATCGCTGATAGCCCGCATACGGTATGGAAGTCCGTTCTTGGTAACATAGCCATTTTCATTCATGTAAACCTTTGTCCGGTTATATGATCGTGTTTCCAGAAACTTTTTGAAAATCAGCTGTACCTGTTCCCTCTGTTCCGGGATCGGGACGAGGAAACTGACAGCGCTTTTGTTTTTCCCGCTGCCGGTTGCAACTCTCTGCTTGTCAAATCCGGTCGGTGTCTGTCCGCCCATCCAGCGTCCATCCTTGGATAGTTCCATCAGGTTATCCTGAATACGTTCTGTCAGAATATCGCGCTCAAACTCAGCGATGATCGCGAGCACCTGGATGATGA
>JAILQT010000117.1 GCA_024698805.1 Solobacterium sp. | reverse complement strand
GGGCTTCATATACGATCAGCTCGGCATCCTTCAGCAGCGTCTGGTTGTCACGGATGAAGACGAAGCCGCGGCTGACGATGGAGGGACGGCAGAGGATCTTGTTGTAGCGGGAATCGATCGTTACGATGACTGCCACCATGCCGTTCTCGGCAAGGATCCGCCTGTCCTTGATCACGCTCGTACTGAGGCCGGAAGCGTCGTTGCCGTCGACGTAGATCGCGTCGGTCTGGATCCTTTCGTCCGCGATGAAGCATTCTTCGTTCCTCAGGACGACGATATCGCCGTTGGAACAGATCAGGCATTTGTCTTCCGGGACACCGGTCTCCTGTGCCGTTGCGCTGTGCTGCACGAGCATCTTGTATTCACCGTGGTTCGGCATGAAATACTTCGGCCGGATCAGGTTCAGCATCAGCTTCTGTTCTTCCACAGGCGCATGACCAGTCGTATGGAACGATGTCAGCGGCGAATTCGTGACGACATTGGCGCCGACCCTTGTCAGCTGGTTGATGACCCCGCCGACGGATACGCCGTTGCCGGGGATCGGATTGCTGGAGAAGAGTACGGTATCGCCCGGTAGGATGCGGATGAATCTGTGCGTGCCGTTCGCGATGCGGCTGAGCGCCGCCATCGGCTCGCCCTGGGAGCCTGTGCATACGATGCAGATCTGTTTGGGCGGGAGGGTGTTCAGTTCATTGCCGCTGATGAAGCTTTCATCCGGGATATTGATGACGCCCATCTTTCTGCCGATCTCGCAGACATTTTCCATCGACCTGCCGAATACGGCAACTTTCCTGCCGCATGCGACTGCCGCTTCGAGGATCTGGTTCAGGCGCAGGACGTTGGACGCGAATGTCGATACAAGGATGCGTCCGGGCGTTTTGTTCATCTGGTCAAGGATCGCCTGTGCGACCTTCTTTTCGGAAATGGACGATCCGGGGACACTGGAGTTCGTGGAATCGCTCATCAGCAGCGTAACGCCGACCTGGCCGATATAGGCCATCTTCTGGTAATCGGAGTTCCTGCCGACCGGTGTCAGGTCGAATTTGAAGTCACCTGTCTCAACGATGCGTCCGTTGGGCGTATTAATCAGCACGCCGAGGGAATCCGGGATGGAATGCACGGTATCGAAAAAGCCGATATTAAAATACTTCGTGCGGATCCGGCTGTCGGAATCGATCTCGATGACCTTGCAGTAACGGCTCATCCTGTGTTCTTCCAGCTTCTTTTCGATCAGTGCCTTCGCGAAGCGGGGCGCATGGATCTCCTTCAGCCGGACAGACTGCAGGAAATAGGGGATGCCGCCGATATGGTCCTCGTGGCCGTGCGTAATGATCAGCGCTTTGATCTTCGATTGGTTTTTTATCAGGTATGTGTAATCGGGAATGACATAATCGATTCCCAGCAGGTCATCTTCAGGAAACATGACGCCGCAGTCCACGATGATGATCTCATCATCATGTTCATAGCAGTACATGTTTTTTCCGATCTCTCCGAGTCCTCCCATTGCATAAACAAGCGTATCCGTCTGTCTGTTGATCGCATGTTCGCCGAAAGACTCCTCAGCTAAACGGGCATACTGAGACGACCTTACGTTTCTGGTGCGTACGGTCTCATTCATGGATTATATTTACCTCGTTTCTTGTAGTTCATCGTTATTATAGCATTTATGCGCGCATACAACACGCATTTTTATATGACAAGAGCGTCCGGTACTTCTTTATAGGGTTCATCCTTATTGATGTGGTCATAGAAAAGGACGCCCTTGAAATGGTCGAGCTCATGCTGGAGCACGATCGCCAGATAGCCCCTGGCACGGATCTCGATATTGCGGTCCGTCAGCATATCATAGCCGCGGACGGTAACGCGCGCGCTCCTCACGACATAGCCTTCATGTTCGTTCTCGACAGAGAGGCAGCCTTCGCCGCTGTCCAGATAGGCTTTCTGTTTGGAAAAGGAAACGATCTTCGGATTGGCGAGCGCGAACTTATAGGAGACCGTTTCGTTATTCTTATTGATCTCTTCGATCGCGACAGCTGTCAGCTGCTTCGGGATCCCGAGCTGGATCGCGCTGATTCCCACTGCCGGTCTGAGATTGTATTTCTCCGCTTTTTCCTCATCGGTCGAATCGATGACATACTGCATCATATCGGTAAGAAGGGCTCTGTCTTCTTCCGAGAGCGGCAGCTCCACCGGTTCGGAGACCGTCCTTAAAACGGGATCTGTATCTTTGATGATCGTATCATTATTTATCAGCATAGTATTACCTCGCATGTATTCTAAACACAAAGACAGGCAATGTCAAAACAATTGTGCATGCAGAAGGCCGAATGTCTCCCCGTCAGGTACAGCCGCCCGCTCGATCGAACGGGAAAGCACATAGGCGGCGAGCGTGCCCACCGTACTGACGTCTGCCGGTACTGTGCATGTGCTCATCACGTAGACGCTGTCGCCGTCAAATGACGTATGTACCGGGCGGATCGATCTGGCCATGCCGTCATGCGCCATGCCCGCGCACTTTTTCAGGTCTGCCTTGGTGAGGTCCGCATTGGTCATGATGCAGGCGATCGTCGTGTTTTTATTGAAGGAATCCGCATGAAGAAGGGATACCAGGGCTGCTTCGGAATCGACCGGAAGACCGGACGCAGGATCCGTGCAGCCGGCGAGCCTCTTTCCGCTTGTATATTCATAGATATCGCCGAGCGGGTTGGCAGCCGTCACTGCCGCAACATAGAGACCGCCTGCCTCGACGCCGTAAAAGCCGAGGCCTGTCTTCATCGCATGGTCCATCCCCATGATCTTGCCTGCGCTTGCACCGCAGCCGGCACCGTAGGAGCCTTCCCGGAACATGTCGTTCTGTGCATTCTCGCAGGCTTTATATCCCATGGCAGCGTCCGGTCTTACAGAAGAAGATCCTACCGCAAGGTCGTAGATGCAGGATGCGCAGACGATCGGCACGACGCCTTCGGAGGTTCTGAAACCGATGTTCCGTTCTTCCAGAAAGCGCATGACGCCGTCCGCACATGCCAGTCCGAACGCACTGCCGCCGCTGAGCACGACGGCATTGACCGCATTGTTGGACGCAAGCGGATCCAGAAGGGCATTCTCCCTCGAAGCCGGCGCTGCCCCGCGCACGTCGCAGGCAGTCAGCGCGCCTTTCTTGGAAAGGATGACTGTGCATCCCGTTGCGGCCTGCAGGTCTTCGGCACTGCCGATCCTGAAATCCTTTATATCACTGATCTTTATCTCTTTTAAGCTGTTCATAAACACCTCTTTTTCTGTTTTATTCTACCACGACTGACTTCCTTATATAATCTGTTAAGATTTTTTTGATTCGCTTTGAGTTTATTGGATTGTACATGTGATTATGCTAAAATTTGTGATATGTCTGAAAAAACGAAAAAGAAAAGAAAACACCTGCTGTACTTTACGCTTCCGCACGGCAGTGATATATGGCTTCATGCGGGCATGCTCGCACTGATGCTGTTCGGACTGGTCATGGTCGGCAGCGCGTCCATGGGACTGGCTGTCACGAACCCGAGATACCTGATCATCTCGATCGTCAAGCAGGCGATCTTCGTGATCGGCGGCTACTTCGGCATGACGTTCCTCGCCAACCGGTTCACGCTGGATTTCCTGAAGGGGTCGAAGATCTCTTCCCTGATCATACTGACGGTACTGGCGCTTTTTGCCTGTCTGGCATTCCCGGAAGTCGACGGTGCGCGGGCATGGCTTCGTGCAAGCATAGGCGGTACGCAGATCACGCTGCAGCCTGCGGAATTTGCGAAGATCGTCAGTATCCTGATCGTTGCAGCCTATACGGGCGACATCTCAAAACGTTTTGAGAAGAATTACAGCCTCTGGATCAAACCGGCGGTCTTCATCCTGTTCTTTGTATTTATCGTCCTGGTGATCCAGTCGGACTTCGGTTCCGCGATGGTCATCTTCCTGATCTCCTGCGTATGCGTGCTCGTACCGAACAATCCGCAGCTGCGGCGGTTCCAGATGACGCTGAAAGTGCTGTTCTGGCTTGTGCTGTCGGCGCTGGTATTCATCCTGTCGCCGTATGGCGAACCGCTGATCGAGAACATGTCATTCCTGAAGGACTATCAGAAAAAGAGGTTCCTTACGGCGGTTGACCCGTTCAGTGACAAATACGGCTACGGCTACCATGTCGTCAACGGCCTGATCGGTTTCGCGACCGGCGGCTGGTTCGGCCTCGGCTTCGGCAATTCCATCCGCAAATACACGGATTTCCCGGCTGCCAATACCGACTTTATCCTCGCGATCCTGGTGGAGGAACTCGGATTTGTCGGCTTCATGGTCCTGCTGTTCATCTACGGTCTTGTCATCTTCCGGCTTTTCAGGAATGCGCTGAAGATCAGGAGCGAAAGGGCAAGGGTCATCCTGGTCGGTACGGCTGCCTATCTGCTGATCCATATGGTATTCAATGTCGGCGGCGTCACGGGACTTTTGCCGCTGACGGGCATCCCGCTGCTGATGATCTCGGCAGGCGGCTCCTCCACGCTTTCGTTCATGATGGCGGTCGGCCTCTCACAGGCTGTGATATCCGCATTCAGACGGGGTGAGATCGAATGAGGATCATTGCCGGTGAATACCGGTCCAGGATCCTGAAAGCCCCGAAAGGGATGGAGACAAGACCGACCCTGGATAAGGTAAGGGAGGCTGTATTCTCCTCGATCGGCGGACGGTTCGAAGGCGGCAGCTTTCTTGACCTGTATGCCGGCAGCGGCGCGAACGGGCTGGAGGCACTCTCCAGGGGGATGGATTTCGCTTTGCTGAACGATATCTCCCATGCGGCATGCCAGACGATACGGGAGAACGTGCAGGCGCTCGGCTGCGGTGAACGCTGCCGCATCACGAAAATGAGCGATGCGAAGCTCGTTCAGACGTTTGCCGGGGAATATGCATTCGATTATGTATATATGGATCCCCCGTACAGGAAGCAGCGCCATTATGAGATGATGTCCCTGATGGACAGGGCAGGGATCCTGAACGACGGCGCTGTGCTGATCCTGGAATCGGGGGCAGAAGACAGTTTTGAAGAAGGACCGGAGCACTTCACATATATGAAGAGCGCCGTATACGGTACGGTCCGGATCACGTATTACCGCTACAGCAGGGGCTGATAAAGCCCTTTTTATTTTTTTAGCACTCTGCTATTGACACTGCTAATACCTTTGTGTACTATATTAGCAGGCACAGATTCAGAGTGCTAACGGAGGTGAGATGATGCTGACGCCGAGACGGATCGAGATATTTAAAGCGATCGTTGAGGAGTTTATCCAGAATGCCGAACCGGTCGGATCGAAAGCTTTGCAGCAGAAATACAATCTGCCTTATTCAAGTGCAACGATCCGCAACGACATGCAGATCCTTGAGGAGATGGGGTATCTGGAAAAGACTCACACATCCAGCGGCAGGGTGCCCAGTACAAAAGGATACAAATTCTACTGCGAGAACCTGCTGAATGATTCACGTATGGACAAACGCATGGAGATTGCGATCCGGGATGCGTTTGACGCAGCGAACCTCAATATCGAGGAAGCTGTCCGTCAAAGCTGCAATATCCTGTCGGAGATGACGAACCTTACCGCAGGTGCGATCGGTCCGGATTCGAATACGCAGAAGCTTGAACATATCAAGCTCTTCCCGATCACGGAAAGAAACATCGTCTGCGTGTTCATCACGAATACCGGCCATACCGAGACGAAGAACTTCCTGTTCGATGAAGATATCCCGTTCTCGGATCTGGAAGCCTGCACGGACATCCTCAACACGAAGCTCAAGGGCGTGCCTGTCAGCGAGCTGGCTGCGAGGATGGAAGACATCAAACCCGATCTCAGCGCGGCAGTGCAGCGGCACGACCTGCTGTTCACCGCATTCGTAAGGGCATTCGTCCGGTTCGCCAACGAGAATATCTATTTCTCGGGCAAAGACAAGATGCTGTACCAGCCGGAATTCGAAGACATCACAAAGCTTAAGAAGCTGATGACGATGTTCGATGATTCGACGGTCTGGAAACAGATGCACAGTTCGAAGAACGCGCTGGCAGTCACAACGAAACACGGCGCCCAGCTCACATGGTACGGCGACCTTGCGGTCATACGCTCAAGGTTCCGTGTCAATGACATCGAATCCGGTGAACTGATGGTCATCGGACCGAGCCGTATGAATTATGAAAAGATCGTAACGATGCTGGGCTATGCCGCTCAGCTGATCGAAGATATGTACAACAGAGGAGGAAACGGAAATGGCAGATGAGATGGAAAAGACAGAAAAAGTGGAAGAAGCCGTTGAAGCGGAACCCGAAGTGATCGAAGAGGAAAAGGAACCGTCGGAAACAGACCTGCTGAAAGCCGAAGTAGAGAAGCTGCAGGGCCAGGTGGCGGTCCTGAAAAATGAATACGCGAAAGCATACGCCGATACGGAGAACACACGCAAACGTCTGCAGAAGGAATATGATTCTTTCGCAAAGTATCATATCCAGCATTTCGCTCTTGAGATCCTTCCGGTGCTCGACAACTGTGAAAGGGCACTGGCGCAGGCAACGAGCGATGAAGCATACCGCAAAGGCGTAGAGATGATATACAGCCAGCTGCGGTCCGCCCTGGAAAAGGAAGGTGTCAAGGAGATCGAGGCACTCGGGAAACCCTTCGATGCAAACTGGCATCAGGCACTGATGAGCGAACCGGCTGAAGACTGCGAACCCGGCACAGTGACCGCGGTCCTGCAGAAAGGATACAAACTGAAAGACAGACTGCTCAGGGCAGCTATGGTAAAAATAAGCGAATAAGGAGGTAAGGATCATGAGCAAGATCATTGGAATCGATTTAGGAACAACAAACAGCTGTGTCGCTGTTATGGACGGCGGCGAAGCTAAGGTCATCACAAACCCGGAAGGCAACCGTACGACACCGTCTGTCGTCGCATTCAAGAACGGCGAGAGGATCGTCGGTGATGCCGCAAAGCGTCAGCTGATCACGAACAAGAACACAGTATATTCCATCAAGAGACTGATGGGCACAAGCGAGAAGGTCACTCTGGAAGGCAAAGAGTACACACCGCAGGAGATCTCCGCAATGATCCTGTCTTACCTGAAAGGCTATGCGGAAAGCTACCTCGGCGAGAAAGTTGAAAAGGCAGTCATTACGGTACCGGCTTACTTCAACGACGCACAGCGCCAGGCGACAAAGGACGCCGGCAGGATCGCCGGTCTGGATGTATGCAGGATCATCAATGAGCCGACAGCATCCTCGCTGGCATACGGACTCGACAAGAACTCCGATAAGGAAAAGACGATCCTCGTCTATGACCTCGGCGGCGGCACATTCGATGTCTCCATCCTGGATATCTATGACGGAACATTCGAAGTCCTCTCCACAGCCGGTGATACAAGACTCGGCGGCGATGATTTCGACAACAAGATCATCGACTGGCTCGCAAATACATTCAGAAAAGAGCACGGCATCGATCTGAAGGCAGACAAGATGGCCATGCAGAGACTCAAGGAAGCTTCCGAAAAGGCAAAGAAAGACCTGTCCGGCATGGTCCAGGCACAGATCTCCCTGCCGTTCATCAGCGCAGGACCGGAAGGACCCCTGCATCTGGAAGCTACGCTGACAAGGGCACAGTTCGATGAAATGACAAAGGATCTCGTTGAAAAGACGATGGTCCCTGTCAGACAGGCTCTGCGCGACGCGAAGAAGTCGGCAGGCGATATCGACGAGATCCTGCTCGTCGGCGGTTCGACAAGGATCCCCGCAGTCCAGGAAGCAGTCAGAAAAGAACTCGGCAAGGAACCGAACAAGTCCATCAACCCGGACGAATGCGTAGCGATCGGTGCAGCGATCCAGGGCTCCGTCATCTCGCGTGACAGAAGCGACATCCTGCTGCTCGACGTTACACCGCTGAGCCTCGGCATCGAGACCCTCGGCGGCGTCATGACCGTGCTGATCCCGAGAAATACAACGATCCCGACAAGCAAGTCGCAGATCTTCTCAACAGCAGCGGACAACCAGCCGGCAGTCGACATCCATGTCCTGCAGGGTGAGAGACCGATGGCAGCGAACAACAAGACGCTCGGCAACTTCCAGCTCGACGGCATCGCACCTGCACGCAGGGGCGTCCCGCAGATCGAAGTTACATTCGATATCGATGTAAACGGCATCGTCAACGTATCCGCAGTCGACAAGGCTACGAACAAGAAGCAGTCGATCACGATCACGAATTCCTCCGGTCTTTCCGATGATGAGATCGACCGCATGGTCAAAGAAGCGGAAGCCAACAAGGCGGAAGACGATAAGAGAAGACAGGATATCGAAACAAGGAACAGGGCAGAAGCATTCATCAACCAGATCGATGATACGCTGAAACAGGACAATCCGAATGTTACACAGCAGCAGAAGGATGAAGTCAAGAAGCTCAGGGATGAGCTGCAGACAGCGCTCGATCAGAATGACATGGACGGTCTGAAGACAAAGCTTGACGCACTGGAAGCAGCTGCTAACCAGATGGCGCAGCAGATGTATCAGAACGGCGGACAGAACGCACAGTCCTCACAGGGCTACGGTTCCGCCGGTCCGAACCAGAACGATGATGTAATGGATGCTGATTTCAGTGAAAAGAACTGAAGTAATAAGTAAAGAATGCGGAATACTTCATTCCGCATTCTTATTGGAAACGGGAGAGTGTTATGGCAGACAAACGGGATTATTATGAGATATTGGGCGTTTCCCGGAACGCCGATGAAAATGAGATCAAAAGAGCATACCGCTCGCTCGCAAAGAAATATCATCCGGATGTCAACAGCGCCCCTGACGCTGCGGATAAGTTCAAGGAGATCAATGAGGCATACGAAGTCCTCAGCGATCCCCAGAAGCGGCAGAATTATGACCAGTTCGGCTTTGCCGGCGTAGACGGCAGCGGCATGGGCGGATTCTCATCCGAAGGTTTTGAGGATATCAGCGATATCTTCTCCAGCTTCTTCGGCGGCGGATTCGGCGGCATGGGCGGCATGGGAGGAGGTTTCTCCCAGAGGCAGACGCGCAATGCCAGTGCGCCGAGACAGGGCGAAGACCGCTTCATGCGCCTGAACATCTCCTTTATGGACGCATGTTTCGGCAAGACGGAAACGATCATGCTGAATGTGGATGAGACATGTTCCGCATGCGGCGGCAGCGGGGCAGCGAGCAAATCCGATATCGAGGACTGCCCGACCTGCCACGGCACAGGTTCCGTCATCACGCAGCAGCGCACGATCCTCGGCGTCATGCAGTCGCAGACGGTATGCCCGGACTGCCGCGGACGCGGTAAAAAGATCAAAAAGGCATGTCCGAAGTGCTCCGGCGCAGGGTATATCCGCAAGAAGCAGACGGTCGACCTGAAGATACCTGCAGGCATCCAGAGCGGCCAGCAGCTGCGCGTATCCGGCAAGGGTGAACGCGGCGTCAACGGCGGGCCCGCAGGCGACCTCTATATCGAGATCAACGTCATGAATCATGAGCATTTTGAAAGGGACGGCAGGGATATCTGGCTCGAAGTGCCTGTATCCGCAGTCGACGCTACGCTCGGCACGGAACTTGACGTGCCTACGATCCACGGCGATGTGACGATGAAGATCCCCGCAGGGACACAGAACGGCGCAAGACTGCGCTTAAAGGGCAAGGGCATTACGGAAGCCAGGACCCAGAGGACAGGCGATCAGATCTGCACCGTTAAGATCGTGATCGACAAGAACCTGAACAATACCGAGAAGGAACTGTACCGTGATCTGCAGAAGATGCAGAACAGGAAAGGAAAGGAAAGCATCTGGAGCAGATTCAAGAAACAGTTCAATTAACACATAAGTTTCATTTCCAAAGGAGGTGAACACGATGAATATCGAAAAGATGACAGAACAGCTGCAGTCGCTGATCATGAACGCATTCACAGCGGCGCAGACAGCCGGAAACAGCGAACTGACGATCGAACATGTACTAGCAGCGATGCTGGAAAGCGACAGTCTTGACGGCATCTTCACCAGGACAGGCACCGATAAAAACGCGCTGAAAAAGGATACAGACGCCAGACTTAAGTCATTCGCATCCGTTCAGGGCGGCAGGGACCCGCTGATCTCGAACAGCCTGAACGAAGCGTACCGGAACGGCCTGAAGGCAGCGGAAGACAGCGGTGATACGTATCTGAGCACCGCCATGCTGTTCATCGGCATGCTGAATACGAACGATCCCTTTATCAGGGATATCAGAAGGAGATATGCGATCGATCCTGCCGCGGTAAAAAAGGCGGAGGAAGACCGCAGAGGGGGTATGAAAATGGATGAGAGAACAAATGAGAGCCAGCTTGATGCCCTGAACAAATACGGACATGATATCGTGCAGGATGTCAGGGACGGCAAGATCGATCCTGTTATCGGCAGGGATGAAGAGATCAGGCGTGTCATTGAGATACTTTCAAGAAAAACAAAAAACAACCCGGTGCTGATCGGCGAACCGGGCGTCGGCAAGACAGCGATCGTTGAAGGCCTCGCCTGGAGGATCATGAACGGCGACGTGCCCCTCGGACTGAAGAACAAACGCCTGATCGAGCTCGATATGGGCGCGATGATCGCAGGCGCGAAATACAGGGGCGAATTCGAGGAACGTCTTAAGGGAGTCCTGAAACAGGTACAGGAAGCGGACGGGGAGATCATCCTGTTCATCGATGAGCTCCACAACCTCGTCGGTGCCGGGAAGACCGAAGGCTCCATGGACGCAGCCAACCTGCTGAAGCCCATGCTCGCAAGGGGCGAACTGAAGTGCATCGGCGCAACGACGTTCGATGAATACCGCAAATATATCGAAAAGGACCGTGCCCTGGAAAGAAGGTTCCAGAAGATCATGGTGCAGGAGCCGAGCGTGGAAGATACCATCTCGATCCTCAGGGGTCTGAAAGACCGCTTTGAAAGCCACCACGGCGTGCAGATCCGGGATGACGCGATCATCGCTGCTGCGACGATGTCGAACCGGTATATCACGGACAGGTTCCTGCCGGACAAGGCGATCGACCTGATCGACGAAGCGTGTGCTTCGATCCGTGTCGAGATGGATTCCATGCCCGAAGAGCTGGATGAGCTCAGCAGGAAGATCATGACGCTCGAGATCGAAGAGACGTCGCTGAAAAACGAGAAGGACGAAAGAGCCCTGGACAGGCTTGACGAGATCCGCCGCGACCTCGCCGACCTCAAGGAAAAGAAAGAGATCCTCTTCTCCCAGTGGGAAAAGGAAAAAGAGGAGATGGACCAGGTCAAGGATGCCAAGGAAAAACTCGAGATGGCCAAGCTCGACCTGACGAATGCGCAGAACGATGCGGATTATGAAAAAGCCGCAAGGCTGAAATACGAAACGATCCCCGCCCTTGAAAAGCTGATTGCAAAGGGCGAGAACCTCGAAGAGAAAAGGATGATCCAGCAGGTCGTCGATGAAGAGATGATCGCGAAGGTCGTCAGCAGGTGGACGCATATCGAAGTCAGCAGGCTGATGAGCACGGAGAGGCAGAAGATCCTCCACCTGCACGAATACCTCAACAAGCGTGTCATGGGCCAGGATGAAGC
This sequence comes from Solobacterium sp., assembly GCA_024698805.1. Classification (GTDB taxonomy): domain Bacteria; phylum Bacillota_I; class Bacilli_A; order Erysipelotrichales; family Erysipelotrichaceae; genus Bulleidia. The sequence continues at coordinate 23,151 of JAILQT010000117.1, read as the reverse complement.
ACTGCGTCTGATCAGCGATTCCATCATGCGTTCAAAGGCGAACATCCAGGATGCCTCCAGGCCCCTCGGTTCGTTCATGTTCCTGGGTCCTACAGGCGTCGGCAAGACCGAAGTCGCAAAGGCGCTGGCTGAACAGCTCTTTGATGACGAGAACAGGATCGTCCGCATCGATATGTCGGAATATATGGAGAAGTTCAGCGTTTCAAGGCTGATCGGTGCTCCCCCGGGATATGTCGGCTATGAAGAGGGCGGCCAGCTGACGGAAGCAGTCAGGAGGAACCCGTATTCGATCGTGCTGCTCGATGAGATCGAGAAAGCGCACCCGGATGTATTCAATGTGCTGCTGCAGATCCTCGATGAAGGCCGTGTAACGGATTCCAAGGGCATCACCGTAGACTTCAAGAATACGATCATCATCATGACCAGCAACCTCGGCAGCGCCTATGCGTTCGAGGAGGACGGCGAAGCGAGGAAACAGCATTACATGGATGAAGTGCACCGTTTCTTCAAACCGGAACTGATCAACAGGATCGATGAGATCATCGTCTTCAACTCCCTGACAAGGGATGTGCAGATCGCAATCGCGGACAAGTTCATCCGCCAGCTCTCCGCAAGGCTCGAAGAGAGGAACATCACGCTGAAGGTCATGCCTTCCGCTCGTGAGCATATCATCGAATACGGCGTGGATCCGGTATACGGCGCACGTCCGATGAAGCGTCATATCCAGAGAGAGGTCGAAACGCTTGTCGCAAAAACGATCCTGGAGAACCCGGATATCGCCGGCAGGACGATCGTCGTCGAAGCGGATGAGGAAGGATATATCGTCAGCGTACAGCAGCTGATGGCATAATCAAGGCCGGAAAGGAAAACTTTCCGGTTTTTTTATTGAGAACATAAGTGAAGGTCTGCATTTTTATGTAAAAAGGTTTACAATGTTATTAAGAGATTAGCACACCATATAATTTAAAGGAGAATGATTCATTATGGCTGAAAAGAAAACATCTGCAGTGAAAAAAGCTGCAGCAACCAAAAAGAAGACCCCTTCCAAAAAAGAGCAGAAAGAGGAGCTCCTGTCACCTGTATTCCTGAGCACGATGGACAGATACCTGTTCAATAACGGCAGAAACTACAGGATCTACAACAAGCTGGGCGCGCACGCGGCAGAGATCGGCGACAGGAAAGGCATGCATTTTGCCGTATGGGCACCGAACGCTGCTGCTGTGGGTGTCGTCTGCGACAGAAACGGATGGGATCCCAATGCGAATATGATGGTCGCTCTGGAGACCAGCGGCATCTGGGAGATCTTCATCGATAACATGGGATACGGCGAGCTGTACAAATATGCCATCCATACAAAGGACGGCAGGATCCTGTACAAGGCAGACCCGTATGCTTTCTCCGCTGAATTCCGGCCCGGCACAGCTTCCAAGACAGCAAAGATCGACGGCTACAAGTGGTCCGATGCGAAATGGCTGAAGAAGCGTGCTGAAAACAACACATTCTCTTCCCCGATGGCGATCTATGAATGCCATCTCGGTTCCTGGCTCAAGAGGTCCAATGAAGACGGTGCTTTCCTGAATTACCGGGAGCTCGCCGATGAACTCACCGAATACTGCAATTACATGGGGTATACGCATGTCGAGCTGATGGGTATCGCCGAGCATCCGTTTGACGGTTCCTGGGGCTATCAGGTAACGGGTTATTTCGCACCGACTTCCAGATACGGCGAACCGCAGGATTTCATGTATTTCGTCGACCAGATGCATCAGCACGGCATCGGCGTCATCCTCGACTGGGTGCCTGCGCACTTCCCGAAAGACGCGCACGGTCTCGCGGACTTCGACGGCACGCCGACATACGAATATCCGGATCCGAGGATGGGTGAACATCCCGACTGGGGAACCAAGATCTTCAATTATTCCAAGAATGAAGTCAGCAACTTCCTGATCGGCAACGCCCTGTACTGGTATGATGAATACCATATCGACGGACTGCGTGTCGACGCTGTCGCATCGATGCTGTATCTCGACTACGGCAGGAAAGACGGCGAATGGATACCCAACAAGTACGGTTCCAACGGCAACCTGGACGCAATGGAATTCTTCAAGCATCTGAATTCCGTCATCCGCGGCAGGAAAGACGGTACGATCATCATCGCGGAAGAATCGACCGCATGGCCGAAGCTGACGGAAGCTCCGGAGAACGACGGCCTCGGATTCACATACAAGTGGAACATGGGCTGGATGCATGACTTCCTGGACTACATGAAGCTGGATCCGTATTTCCGCAAGAACAACCATAACAAGATGACATTTGCGATGAGCTATGCGTTCTCGGAAAAGTACGTCCTCGTCCTGTCGCACGATGAGGTCGTCCACCTGAAATGCTCGATGCTCAACAAGATGCCGGGCTATGAGATTGACAAGTTCGCCAACCTGAAATGCGGCTATACATTCATGTTCGGTCACTGCGGCAAGAAGCTGATGTTCATGGGACAGGACTTCGGCCAGGCGCATGAATGGGATGAAAAAGTACAGCTTGACTGGGAAGAGAGCGACCGTCCCTACAACAAGAACCTGCAGAACTTCGTCAGGGACCTGCTTCACCTGTATGTGAAATACCCGGCAATGTACAAGCTGGATGATTCCTGGGAAGGCTTCACATGGGTCAATGCGGACGACGCCGACAGGTCCATCTTCTCCTTCATCCGCAGAGACGGCTCGAAGAAGCACAGCCTGCTGTTCGTCGTCAATATGACGCCTGTCGAAAGGGATGATTATATGGTAGGCGTGCCTGTTGCCGGCAGATATACGCTCGCCCTTGACCAGAACGGTCTGACGGACGGAACAGACAGGAAAGTCGTCCTGAAGGCAGAGAAGGGCGAATGCGACAAGCAGCCGTACAGGATCAGCTACCCGCTCCCTGCATACGGATGCGCTGTATTCGTATTCAACGAACCCGATCCCAAGCCGAAGGCAGAAAAGAAGACTGTCCGCAAAACGGCAAAGAAAGCAGCTGCGAAGTAAACTACAGAATATGAAAACGGGTCCGGATCATTTACCGGACTCGTTTTTCAGATATTCTTCGATCCATGCGGCGATGCCGTCATGATCACAGGTATCCGTGATCACGGATGCCTTTTCCTTTGCCTGGCGCATGCCGTCCTTCGGCACGATGGCGATGCCTGCAGCTTCCAGCATGGACGCGTCATTCTCCCCGTCGCCCGCAGCCGCGCATTCCTCACGGCTGATGTGCAGCCGCTCCATGACGGTGCGCAGGGCATTGCCTTTCGAGACGCCTGCCGTCTGCACCTCCAGCCATGTCGGGTGCACATAGAAGGCAGAGAATTCTTCCGGGTCCAGCTGCCTCCGGATCTTTTCCAGCACCGGGTGGAAAGACGCAAAACAGATCTTTTCATGCCCCGTGTTTGTCAGCGCGGAAGTATCGGTCCGTATCGTCCTCGGGAACTGGTGCCGCCTGAGAAGGAACGAGCCGGCGTGTCTTGCGGCGATGTAGGTGAACCTGAAGAGCATCTGTTTTTTCGAACAGTAATGATGGAACTGCGTCCCTTCGCTGCAGGCAAGGAATACCGGATAGCGGTCCAGCAGCTGCAGCAGGTATGCCGTCTGCACCAGTGTGATCTCCGGCTTCCGGATGATCTCGCCGGAAGCTGAGAAGCGGATCTGCTGTCCGTTCATGCCGGAAACGATATCCGGCAGGGAAGGATCGACGACCCTGTCGATACTGTAAAAAGGCCTGCCTGAATTGATCATGATCAGACAGCCGCTTTCTTTCAGTTTTTCCAGCATCTCTTTCGTACAGGGACTGAGCTCACCGTTCCTCTGCAGGAGGGTGCCGTCCAGATCACTCGCAAACAGCCTGATTTTTGCCATATGCACATTATATTCTTTTTTGTACAAAAAACAATTTACAGTGTTATAATACTGACATTGTGTGAGGTTCTCGTATGAATGATTATGTAAACATAGTCCTGATCGTCGGATTCGGCATTCTCTCTGTACTGATGTTCTACAGATATTTCAAGAACGGTTCCAAAGTCATGATCAAGGACCAGCAGTGGTCCTATATCAGGATCCTGTTCCTTGTGATCGGCGTTCTTTCCGTTATCTCCCTGGTATCCTCTGCCAACAATTCCGTTCTTGACTACTTCAGGATCGGCGTCATGATCGTTGCAGTCACATCGTATATGCTGATGCGTGACGGCGTCGGCGAAGAGGGCATGGTCGCAGGCGGAAGGTTCTACAGCTGGGATATCGTCAGGGCCTATGACTGGCAGGAAAAGAAGAGTACGGTCGCCGTATTCTTTACGCTGGACGATCCGACCGACAAGAAGCCTGACGGATATACGACCAAGGAACTTGACTTCGCGAAAGACGACAAGGATGTCCTGCTGGAATTCCTGAAGCTCAACCTCGGCAGGAAATATACGAGGATGAAGAAGAAGTACTGATAAGCATACTGCAAACGGTATGTTTTTTTCATGTTGCGAAATGCCGCGGTCTGTTCTATGATGTATATAGTCAAAATGACTATATGAGGTGGGAATGACAGAGATCCGCAATGAAAGAGGAGAGACTCTGCAGGAGTTTCTCGATCATTATGATGACTCGGTGTTTTTAAAACCGAGCAATACGGTCGACATGATCCTGATGACAGTATCCCAGTCCCGACTGAAGGTCCTGCTGATCAAACGAAAGGATCATCCGTTCATCCATGACTGGGCAATGCCGGGGGGATTCGTCAACTTTGACGAGGACCTCGACACGGCAGCACAGCGCGAGCTCGCCGAAGAGACAAGCATCTCGGAGATGACGTATTTCCGGCAGCTGTACACGTTCGGCGCCACCGACCGCGACCCGCGCACGCGCATCATCACGACCGTCTATTTCTCGATGACGCCGGAAGAGAATATCCGGAATACAGAAGCCGGCGACGATGCGGCAGAAGCGAGATGGTTCACGATCGAGAAGAAGACGATCAGCGCGAACGATGACGGGAAGGTATCCGAACTGACACTGGATGAAGAAGAGACAGGTGTCCATATGTCCTATACAGTCACGGACAGGGCATGCCAGAACTATGTGCAGACGGATTCCGTCCTGAACAGTTCCTCGAACGCAAAACTGGCTTCCGACCATATCAAGGCGATCAATATGGCGATGGACCAGCTGCGCAACCGTGCTGCATCCACCGGCATACTGTTCAATCTGCTGCCGAAGGAATGCACGCTGCGCGAGATCCAGACAGCCTATGAAGCCGTGATCGGCAGGAAGACGGATACCGGCAATTTCCGCAGGGATATCCGCAGGATGCTGAAGGACACCGGCAGGAAAAAGAAATCCGGCGGCAAGCTCGCTGCCCTGTATACATTCAATCCGCTATATACATACCTGGAGGAGAACTTATGAAAATACTTGCTGTGATCGATATGCAGAATGACTTTATCGATATGGCCCTCGGCACAAAGGAAGCCGTACAGATCACGGACCGCGTCGTCAAAGAGATCCTGGATCCTTCCTATGACAGGGTCATCGCGACCATGGACACCCATGAACCCGACTACATGGATACGCTGGAAGGGAAGAAGCTCCCTGTCGAGCACTGCATCCGGGATACCGAAGGCTGGCAGTTCAATGCGAAGATCGCATCCGCGCTGGCTCAGAGGGATGCGGAGATCGTTGAGAAACCGACGTTTGGCTCCCTGAAGCTGCAGGAGATCCTGAAAGAGGCTGCACCCGATGAGATCGTATTCTGCGGCCTGTGCACGGATATATGCGTCATCTCGAACACGCTGCTCGCACGGGCTGCGCTGAAGGATACGCCGATGAGCGTGCTGGCAGGCGCATGCGCAGGCACGACACCGGAAAAACACACAGAGGCGCTGAGCGTCATGGCTTCATGTCAGATCGATGTAAAGGAGTAAGAAGATGAGTGAGATCCTGGTTGAACCCTATATTCCCGATGAGGATTATGACAATCCGGCAATGGTGACGGATTTCTATGAATTTACGATGGCGAACAGCCTTTTCCTGCATGGCTTCAGGGATACGGTGATGGTATTCGATATGTTCTACAGGAAGAACCCCGACAACCTCGGCTATGCGATCAGCTGCGGCCAGCGCAAGCTGCTCCGCTTCCTGCAGAACTACCATTTCAATGAGACGGATATCCTGTGGCTCAGACATAAGGGCATGAGCCCGGAATTCTGCGATTACCTGCGCACATACCGCTGGAAGGGAGACGTATACATGCTGAAGGAAGGCACAGTATGCTATCCGCAGGTACCGATGATCCGCATCGAATGCGATATGGTCGGCGCGATCCTGATCGAGACCTACCTGCTGCAGACGATCAACTTCCATTCCCTGATCGCAACGAAAGCAACAAGGATCACGGGACAGAATATACACAGGCCGCGCAATGTCATGGAATTCGGCACAAGACGCGCCCAGGGCGAGAGCGCCGGCAATGACGGTGCCTATGCTGCTGTCCTCGGCGGCTGCATCGGCACGGCAAACTGCCTCGCAGAGATGCGGTACGGGGAGGATGTGAAAGCGGTCGGTACGATCGCGCACAGCTTCATCGAATTCTTCCCGTCCGAATACGAAGCTTTCGAGGCATATGCGGAAACATACCCCGACAATGTCTCGCTGCTGCTGGATACCTACAGCATCTTTGAGTCCGGCCTGCCGAACCTGATCAAACTGGATGATGAACTGATCCGCAAATACCCGGATGATCCCAACAAGCGCGTCAAGAGTGCAAGGATCGACTCCGGCGACCTTGCCCGCGGGTATAAAAAGCTCAGAAAAGCCCTGGACAAGGCAGGAAAGACGTATATCAAGCTTGTTGCGTCCAATTCGCTGGATGAGAAGAAGATGTCGAATATGGAGCTCTATGAAGGCGCGAAATTCGATTCCTACGGTGTCGGCGAGAAGCTGATCACCAGCGCAACGGATCCTGTCTTCGGCGGTGTATACAAGCTTGTCGCCGTCAAAGAGGCGGACGGCTCCTATTCGCCGCGCATGAAGTGTTCCGACACTGTCTCCAAAGCGATCATCCCCGGCAAGCTGATGGCCTGGAGGGTCTTCGACGAAGAAGGAAAAGGTCAGTGCGATATCATCTCCATGGATGAAGAAGAACTGCATGACGGCGAACCGGTAAAGATCCTCAACCTTGACCCCGATGCGATCGAACCGTACCGTACGATCGTCCCCGTGCATGTGGAAAAGCTCCTTGTGCCGCATATGATCGCCGGCGAGATCGTGATCGACCTTCCCGATATCAAAGCGAAGAAAGAGTATATCCGCGACCAGCTGGCCAACCGTGTATGGGAGAGCGAACTGCGTCCGGAGATGCCGCATAAGCATTATGTCGACCTGACGATGAAGGTCGCCACACTGCGCGATGAGATGTATACAAAGCTCCACGGCGGTACGATCCGATGAAGGCCCTCGTATTCGGCGGCGCGTTCAATCCGCCCACCAAAGCGCATATCGAGCTCCCGCATCATGTGATGACGGAACTGGGCTATGACTGCGTTATCTACGTACCTTCGAAAATGACATATATCACGGATGAACAGAAGAAGGATTATGCATTCTCCGACCGCACCCGGATCTCCATGCTGGATACGATCGCGCAGAGCCAGAAATGGATGAAAGTCTCCTCCTATGAGCTCCGCAGCGAAAGCCAGCCCCGCACCTATACGACGCTCTGTTATCTGCGGGACCAGGGGTACACATGCAGCCTGCTGTTCGGAAGCGACAAGCTCCCCGAACTCGAAACAGGATGGCTCCATGTCGATGAGATCATGAAGGAATTCGGCGTTGTCTGCATGCGACGTGCGGACGATCCCGTCGAGCAGTGGCTGGAGGAAGATCCCTATCTGAGCCAGTACCGGGAGTATATCACCTTGATCGATACGGATCCTGCTTTCAGCAGGCTGTCCTCCACGGAGGTCAGGAATACGCTGCAGGCGATCCACAGTGAGAAGGAAAGGCTGAAGGAGATCGTTCCGGATGAGCTGGACGGTCTCAGTGAATATCTATGAAAAATACGATGATCAAAGCCGGCGTATGCGTGCCGGAAATGCGCCCGGGGGATATCGAAGGAAATACAGACAGTATCATCCGGATCATGCAGGAGAACAGCGGCTGCGGGTTCCTCGTCTTCCCGGAGCTCTGCGTCAGCGGCTATACATGCGCGGACCTCTTTTCCCAGACGCTCCTGCTGGAAAAAACAATAGAAGCGCTCATCCGGATCCGCGATGCATCTCTCGGCATCAAGGGAATGACCGCTGCCGTCGGCGCTGCGCTTGCTTACGGCAACGACCTGTACAACTGCGCGGTATATATCAGCGAAGGCAGGATCTGCGGCATCGTGCCGAAAGTGAACATACCGAATTATTCCGAATTCTATGAAGCCAGATGGTTCACATCCGGCAAAGACATATACGACTGCGTGATCCCCATCGGCGATGATGATGTGCCGTTCGGCAGGGACCTCCTGTTTGAAGATGCAGGAAGCGGCGCTGTGATCGGAACAGATATCTGCGAAGACCTTTGGGTGCCGGACAAGCCGAGCACGCACTGCGCGCTTGCCGGCGCGAATATCATTGCCAATCTCTCCGCAAGCGACGAAGTCATCGGCAAGCATGAGTTCAGGACGATGATGGCAGCGCAGCAGTCCGCTGCCTGCTGGTGCGCCTATCTGTATGCGTCCGCAGGCATGAACGAGAGCAGCACCGACCTCGTGTTCAGCGGGCATGCGCTGATCGCGCAGAACGGACGTGTCCTGAAGGACGATATCTTCCCGGATATCCCGTATGTCAGCACATCGCTGCTCGACATCGAAGCGATCGAGAACAACCGCCGGAAGCAGTCCACATTCAATACCGAAGAGGACGCCTTCACCAGGATCCCTGTTTCGGTCTGCTGCGCAGAGTCTGATGAGATCTCCTGCTCAGAACTGAGCGGGCTTCTCGCTAAGGAAGGATACCGGATATCCAGGAACCCGTTCGTGCCCAAAGACGATGAGGAGAGGGGCAGGAGGTGCCGTACGATCCTGAGGATACAGGCACACGGTCTGGCGACCAGGGTGCGCAGCACAGGGATCAAAACACTTGTCATCGGGATCTCCGGCGGCCTGGATTCCACGCTGGCGCTGATCGTCTGCAGCGAAGCGAGGAAGATCGTCCCGGATATCCGTGTGATCGCCGTGACGATGCCGAACCGCGGGAATACGACATCACTGACCTACAATAATGCGGTTGAGCTGATGAAGATCCTTGCGGATGAATACCGTGAAGTGCCGATCGAAGGCGGCGTGCAGTCGCATCTGCAGGATATCGGCCACGGCGGCACCTACAAAGGGGAAGGCGATACGACCTACGAGAATGCGCAGGCAAGGATGCGCACGTATATCCTGATGGATATCGCGAATATGGAGAACGGCCTTGTCGTCGGTACGGGCGACCTTTCCGAACTGGCGCTCGGCTGGTGCACTTATAACGGCGACCATATGTCCATGTACGGCGTCAACGGCGGCGTGCCGAAGACACTCGTCCGTTACATTTGTTCTTCCTATGCGCTGACATGCGGGAATGAGGATCTGAAGAACGTCCTGCTCTCCATCGTCGATACGCCGATCTCGCCGGAACTGACGCCGAACAAGGACGGCCAGATCGCGCAGAAGACGGAAGAGAAGATCGGCAAATACGATCTCAACGATTTCTTCCTGTACTGGCATATGCGTTACGGCTTCAGCCCGCAGAAGGTGATCGCATTCGCGAAATATGCCTACAGCGAACTGGAACTGTCCTTCATCCGCGATGCCGCCTACAGGTTCTACAGCCGTTTCTTCTCGCAGCAGTTCAAGCGCAGCTGCCTGCCGGACGGCCCGAAAGTGGGTTCCGTAACGCTTTCACCGCGCGGCGACTGGCGCATGCCGAGCGATGCTTCGGTAAAGCTCTGGCTGGACGACGTCCGGAAAGCACAGTAATACAGTGGGATCCTGCCGGATCCCTTTTTCTATGCATGCAGTTTCTGTTATCATGGATACAAGGAGGAACTTATGAAATATAATTCCAATCATTTCCCGGAAGGCTTCCTGTGGGGCGGCGCGCTTGCGGCAAACCAGATGGAAGGCGCCTGGAAGGAAGGCGGGAAAGGCTGGTGCCTTGCGGATATCAACCGCGCCCAGTATGACCTTCCGCCGGATCAGCGCTACAACATCGAAGTCGATACGGACTACATCAAAAAGGCAATGGGGGAAGACGACCTGCTCTATCCCAAGCGCAGGGGGATCGATTTCTACCATACCTATAAAGAAGATATCCGGCTGCTGGCGGGAACAGGGATGAATTCCCTGCGCACTTCGATCAACTGGGCGAGGATCTTCCCGAACGGCGATGAGGAAGAGCCGAACGAAGAAGGGCTCCGGTTCTATGATGACGTGATCGATACGATCATCGCAAACGGCATGGAGCCGATGATCACGATCAGCCATTACGAGATGCCCCTGAACCTGACGCTTGCCTATACCGGATGGTATTCCCGCGAACTCGTTGATTTCTTCGTACGCTACTGCGAAGTGCTGTTCAAACGCTATAAGGGAAAGGTGCGCAAATGGATCATCGTCAACCAGATCAACCTGATCGTTCATGAATCGTTCAACCATCTCGGCATCGCTGCCGATAAAGTCGATAACCTCCTTGAGGCCAAGTACCAGGGCGTCCACAATGAGATGGTCGCCTGCGCGAAAGCAACGAAGATCGCGCATGAGATCGATCCAGCCAATGAGATCGGCATGATGTTCTGTTCCAATCTCACATATCCGTGCTCCGCAAGACCGGAAGATATCTTCTGGAATTACCGGCACAACCAGTTGGAGATGATGTACGGCGATATCATGGTAAGGGGTGAATATCCCGGTTATGTGCTCCGTCATTTTGAGGACAACGGTCTGGACATCCGCTTCTATGAGGGTGACGAAGAGGCGCTGAAGGAAGGTACTGTTGATTTCGTATCGCTGTCCTACTATTACACCAGGCTTTCCGGCGAAGAGCCTTTCCTGAAGACGAAGCTCGGGCAGATCACCAATCCCGAGCTCAAAGCAAGCGACTGGGGCTGGGCGATCGATCCCGTCGGCCTGCGCTATACGCTGAATGTCTACTGGGACAGATACCAGAAACCCATCTACATTACGGAGAACGGTCTCGGCGCTTATGACAGGGTCGAAGCGGACGGTTCGATCCATGACGATTACCGCATTGCCTACCTGAAGGCGCATATTGAACAGATGAAGGAAGCTGTCCATGACGGCGTCGATCTCAGGGGCTACTATCCGTGGGGACCGATCGATATCGTATCCTGCTCGTCATCGGAGATGGAGAAGCGTTACGGCTTCATCTACGTCGATTATGACAACTACGGCAAAGGAAGCGGGAAACGCTCCCTGAAAGACAGCTACGGGTGGTACAGGAAAGTCATTGAAACAAACGGCGAAGAACTGTGAGGAACTGCGCTTCATTAGGAAGCGCGGTTCTTTTTTTCGCCGGATGTTCTGCTATAATGCACTGGTATGAGGTGGAACATGAACGACAGGAAAGTGATCATCTGGGATTACAACGGCACGATCGTCGACGATATCAACCTGTGCGTGGATATAGAGAACTATATGCTTGCGGAGAGAAATATGAACAAGTGTTTTACGGCGGAAGACTACCGCAGGAATTTCTGCTTTCCCGTGATCGATTATTACTATAAGATCGGCTATACGTTCGCGAATGAGACCTATGCGGATATATCCGAAGAATTCAACCGGATGTATACCGAGCGTTTTCATGAATGCGGTCTGTGCGAAGGGTTTGAGGAAAAGATCAGGGAAGCGAAGCAACGCGGCTATGAGAACGTGATCATCTCCGCTTGCATGCACGATGACCTGATCAGCCAGTGCGAAAGGCTCGGCATCAGCGGTTATTTCGAAGCGATGTTCGGCATGGACAACAACCTGGCGGAATCCAAGACAGAGATGGCGGCGGAATGGATGGAATCTACGGATGTCCATCCGGACAACTGTCTCTATATCGGCGATACCCTGCATGATCTCGAGACTGCGCACGCCCTCGGCATCAGCCGGTGCGTCCTGGTATCGACCGGACACCAGTCCTATGAAAGGCTGAAAGAGGCGCATGCGGATACAGTTCATTCCCTGAAGGAGGTGGTCCTGTGAAGACCTGTGCAGGTGCGGGGAAATGCGGCGCGTGCACCTATATCACGCTGCCGTATGAGGAATCGCTCGAAAAGAAAAAAGAAGAACTGCAGAAGGTATGCGGCAGGCTGAAAGTAAAAGAGGTCATCGGGATGGATGACCCGTACCATTACCGCCACAAGGTATATGCCTCCTTCTATAAAGACCCGAAAGGGCGCATCCGGGCCGGGCTGTTTGAAGAGAGCACACACAGGCATGTGCGCAGCGAGCAGTGCCTGATCCAGAATTCACTGGCAAACCGGATCCTGCAGAAGATCACGCAGCTGGCCGAAGCGATGCATATCGACGTTTTCGACGAAAAGAATATGCGCGGCACGCTCCGCTACGCATACATCCGTGTATCGCACAGCGAGAATACGGTACTGCTGGCAATCGTCATCGGTGCAAAGGAACTGCCCCATGCAAAGGCATTCGTGCGGGAGATGTGTGAAGAATTCCCGGAGATACAGACCGTGATCCTGAATTACAACAGCCGCTATACATCGATGGTGCTCGGTCCGAAGGACAGGGTCCTGTACGGCCCGGGATATATCTGTGATTCCATCGGCGGATACCGGTTCCGCATCTCCCTGCGCTCGTTCTACCAGGTCAATCCCGTGCAGACGGAAGCCATTTACAGCACCGCTATGAAGCTGGCTGACCTGCAGCCGAAAGATACCGTGCTGGACGCATACTGCGGCATCGGGACGATATCGCTGTGCGTCAGCGGCCATGTACGTTACGTGACAGGCGTCGAATCGAATAAAGACGCTGTCAGGGACGCGAAGACCAATGCGAAGCTGAACGATGTCACCAACTGCCAGTTCATCTGTACGGACATGGAGGAGTTCATCACGCACAGCGATGAGACCTTCAATGTGATCTTCCTCGATCCGCCGCGGACCGGGCTCAATGACAATATCATCCACAGGCTCTGTTCCGTGTATCCGGAGAAGATCGTCTATATCTCCTGCAACCCGAAGACGATGATGCGCGACCTGAAGGCATTCGCTGCCCACGGCTATAAGACCGATGAAGTGACGGGCATCGACAACTTCCCGTTCACGTCTTCGCTGGAGGCTGTCTGCCTGCTGAAGCGGAAGAAGCCGGTCCTGAAGAATAAGAACAGATAACGGAGGCAGAGCCTTGAATACAGCACAGAAAACAGACCGTATCATCACAGCTGTATTGCTGCTTCTGCTCCTGCTGGGTATTGCCCGCAGTGTATTCCATCCTGCCGGGGAAAGCGCAGGCGGAAGCGGGACGCAGAAGGAGACGGTCACATACGAAGACTATAACGGGAAAAAGATTGGCATCCTTTCCGGAACGAACATGGAGGATGCGTCCTTCCTGTATTTTCCCGACAGCGAATACCTGTATTTTGACGGGTATCCGAATCTGAATACAGCCCTGGAGAACGGCATGATCGACGCGTATCTCGGCGATGAACCTGCCCTGAAGAGCATCCATGCCGAGCAGCCGCAGATCAGTTACCTGAAGGAAAGACTGACCGAGAGCAGGTATTCTTTTGCATTCCGGAAAAACGATCCCGAGGAGAAAGCGCTGTGCGATCAGTTCAACGGTTTCCTGCGGAAGATCAAAGAAGACGGTACATACGATGAGATCGACAGCGTATGGTTCGGCATCGATGAAGACAGGAAGACCCTGGATATGTCGGATCTGAGCGGCGTAAACGGCACGCTGCACATGGTGACGACGTCGACCGATGAACCGTTCTCCTATATCAAGGATGACAGGCTCGTCGGCTATGATATCGACGTTGCGGTCCGGTTCTGCCGCGAATACGGATATGCCCTGGAGATCCTCCAGGTCGATTATCCCGCGCGCATTCCCGCGCTGGCTTCCGGCAGGGCAGATTTCACGACGACGATGAACGTCACTCCCGAGCGGGAGGAAGAGGTACTGTTCTCCTAGCCTGTCAGCGAAGGCGGGATCGTCGTCGCAGTCCGCTCTTCCGACCTTCCGCCGGAAGAAGGGGCCTCTGACGGTGCATCAAAAGGATTCTTCGAACGCATCCGGGACAGCTTCTACAAGAACTTCATCCGTGAAAGCAGATGGAAACTGATCGTGCGCGGCATAACGACGACATGCCTGATCACAGTCTGTTCCGTACTGGTCGGCACGCTGCTCGCTTTTGCGGTCTGCCTGCTCAGGCGGACCGGCAGCAAACTTGCGAACCTGCTGTCGGATATCTATGTCAGACTGCTGCAGGGCACGCCGACGGTCGTCCTGCTGATGATCCTTTTCTATGTCGTTTTCGCAAGGACGGGACTCAGCGCAGTGACGGTCGCGATCATCGGTTTTGCCCTGAACCTCGGCGCATACGGCAGCGAGATCCTGCGTTCCGGCATCGGCGCCGTCGATCCGGGCCAGCGGGAAGCTGCGCTCGCTGTCGGCTACAGCGAGAACCAGGCGTTCTTCCGCTTTATCCTGCCGCAGGCGGCGATGAATTTCCTGCCTGTATACCGGGGAGAGATCGTCTCCCTGCTCAAGAGCACATCCGTCGTCGGCTACATATCCGTGCAGGACCTGACAAAGATGAGCGATATCATCCGCAGCCGCACATATGAAGCGTTCTTCCCGCTGATCATTACGGCAGCGCTGTATTTCCTGCTGGCATGGATCATTACACTGGGCATCGCCTGCCTGCTGAAAAAGATCGATCCGAAGCGCGGCAGGAAGAGGAAAGGAGCACCCGCATGACACTGATCCGGATCGAGCACCTGCGGAAGGAATTTCCTGCTTCCGTACCTCTGAAAGATATCAATGCCGAGATCCGCAAAGGCGACGTGATCGCTGTCATCGGACCGTCCGGCACGGGCAAATCCACATTCCTGCGGTGTCTGAACCGGCTGGAGACGTCCACTTCGGGACGCATCCTGCTGGAGGGAACGGATATCACGGATCCCGCCTGCGACGCTGCGAAGGTACGGCAGAAGATCGGGATGGTATTCCAGTCTTTCAATCTGTTCAATAACCTGGATGTCCTCGGTAATGTGACTTCGGCACCGGTGCATCTGCTGAAGATGCCGAAAGCCGAAGCGGAAAAGAAGGCCATGGAGCTGCTTGCGAAAGTCGGAATGGCAGAACGTGCAGACCGGTTCCCCGATGAGCTCTCCGGCGGGCAGAAACAGCGTACAGCGATCGTCCGTGCAATCATGATGGATCCCGATATCCTGCTGTTCGATGAGCCGACGTCTGCGCTTGATCCGGCTATGGCAGCGGAAGTCCTGTCCGTCATACGGGATCTTGCACAGGAAGGCATGACGATGATGATCGTCACCCATGAGATGCGGTTTGCGAGAAATGTCGCAAACAGGGTCTTCTACATGGATGAAGGGGTCATCTATGAAGAAGGGACGCCGGAAGAGATCTTCGCGCATCCCGTCAGGGAAAAGACGCGCAGATTCATCCTGCGTCTGCAGAACACCAGGATCACGATCCATTCCGCTTCGTATGATTATCCGGCTGTCCTCGAACAGCTCGAAAGATTCGGCAGGGATGCGATGCAGGGTCCCCATGACGCGAGACACCTCATCCTGACATTTGAAGAACTGGTCATCCAGACCGTTCTGAAACAGATCGGCGGGATGAATTATCCGGTGCATACCGATATCGGGTATTCCGAAGCAGACAGCACCGTGACGATGGATATCTGCTTTGAAGGTGACCGGATGGATCCCCTGGAGAATATCGAAGACCTTTCAGCGATGATCCTGAGAAAGATGACTTCCGTGATGGAATATGAATATGACGGGATCAACCGTATCCATGCCGTACTGCAGCATACGGAAAAGCCGGACAGGTAATAATACGTAAAAAATGATCCGTCCGTCAGGACAGGATCACATCAGTCAGGAAAAGGATGCCGTGCGGCATCCTTTCAGTTGTTGATATCCTCGCTGATCTCGGTCTCGAAGACCTCGCCGTCCTTCATGACGAAGGCGCAGTCCAGCAGTGCCTTCGGATCGGTGAGCAGATCACGCTTCCATGCGGAGATGTCCGCTTTCTTTCCTGCTTCGATCGTACCGGTAAAGGAATCGATGCCGAGGATCTCCGCATTCGTTTTTGTGGCAGCCTTGAGGATCCGGAAGGGTTCCATCCCGCTGCGCATCCAGGCGTCGTATTCCCAGCCGCTGTCGTAATTCTGGTGGTTCGCGACGAAATCCGTCCCGTAGCCAAGTCTGATCCGGCTGCCGCAGATGACCTTCCTGCCTTCGATCAGCCGGTCTTTGTACAGCTCGAGCTTGGCACGGAATTCCGGCTGCTTGTCCTTCAGTTTTTCCGGATCGTAATGCACCGCTTCGTCATACGGACAGAAGGTCGGTACAAGGTATGTGCCCGAGGATTCGAACATGCGGGCTGTCTCTTCATCCATCAGCGAGCCGTGCTCCATGCCGTCGATCCCCATTTCGAGCATCGTCTGCATCATCGCCGGCGCGTAGACATGTGCCGTGACGGTCGTGCCGAGCTCATGTGCCGTATCGATGATCGCTTTCAGTTCTTCATCGTTCAGCTGTTTCTGCAGGGGCGTATCGTTCGGTGTGAAAAAGCCGCCTGTAGCCATGATCTTGATAAAATCCGAACCGTATTTGACTTCCCTGCGTACGGCATCCGTAAAGAAATCCTTCCCGCTGCCGAGCACAGGCTTCAGTTTCTGCAGAAGCGATGCGACTTCGGGATTCTGCGCATAGCTCTGCGAGGCATCGCCGTGCGAGCCGGGGGAGCAGAGGCTCAGGGCTGCCGCCTTGATGCGGGCTCCCCTGAAATGACCGCTGTCGATTGCACGCTTCACGTCGATCACGCCGTAGCCGTGGGCATTGATCGCACCCATATGGCGGACGCTCGTAAAACCCCTGCGCAGGGCTTTTTCCGCGCACCGCAGCACCGCCAGCGTCTTCATCTCCTCGCTCGTCGTGTAGACTTCTTCACGGATCTTCCTCCAGTCAAAGTAGTCCATATGCATATGCGCATCGATCATGCCCGGCGTCACCTGGGCGTCGGAAAGATCGATGAACTGTGCATCCTCAGTCATTGGCCGGTCCGCGATCGCTGCGATCCGGTCATTCTCGACAAGGATATACATATCATTCAGGAAAGCATCCTGCAGGCCGGTATAGAGCTTTCCGCACCGGATCAGTTTCCGTTCAGACATTGCTTATTTACCTCTCATTGAAAATGAACTTTTCGATCACTTCCGCGATCGCGTCATGATCACAGTCATTCTCCGTAATGTAATCGCATTCCGGCTTCATCGCTTCAACGGTATTGGCAACGCCGACGCCGAGTCCGGCCGCCTTGATCATGGAAAGGTCGTTGAAGTTGTCGCCGATGGCGATCGTTTCCGAGATGTCGATGCCGATGATGTCGCAGAGTCTCTGCAGACCCGCGCCTTTGTTGACGCCTTTGCGGTTGAGCTCCATGTAGCGGTTCGAGGAATAGGAGACATCCATATCTTTTGTCAGATGGGTGATCTTCGCTTCGATCTGCTTCAGGTAATCAAAATCCGTATTCATGAAGATCGCCTTGACGATCTCTTTTCCTTTCAGGAAATCGATATTGTCATCGAAGATCTCGGTGCAGGGCTGCCTGCAGGCAAGATATTCGACTTCTTCGGGGAAGAAGCGGTATACCCATACCTGGTCGGGCGTATAGACATGGATGCAGATATCTTCATACGGGAGGGCAAATTTGTAGAGTGCTTCCGCTTCCTCAAAGGTGATGCCCTGGAAATAGAGCAGTTTCTCACCTTTGTTTTCCGTGATCGCACCGCCGTTGTAGGAGATCGTATACTGCTGTTCCTTATCGTACAGACCCAGCGTCTTCAGTGTCTCATGTACGGAATTGTAGCCCCTGCCTGTTGCAGGCACGAACTTAACGCCTGCTTCGATCGCTCTTTTGATCGCTTCGATATTCTTTTTCGTGATCGTCCTGTCTGTAGAAATAAGCGTCTCATCGAGGTCCGCAACTATCATTTTATACATATTTATGCTCTCTCCTTTGTTTCATTATAACAGACCATTGCCATACGCCTGCATGCAATATTGACCGGAAAAACACAAGAGCGGGAAAAGATGGTAATATTAATAACTGAGGAATATATGTTAACAGTGATCGTACCGTGTTATAACGAGGAAAAATCCATACCGCGCTTCATGGAAGCTTTTCAGAAGGAAGCAGAGCGGATCGACGAGGAGTGCACCCTGCTGTTTGTCAATGACGGTTCCAAAGATGATACGCTGTCCGTCCTGAAGAAAACAGCGGAAGAATACCCGTTCGTCCACTATATCAGCCTGTCGCGCAACTTCGGCAAGGAAGCTGCCATGTATGCCGGGCTCTGCAATGCGGAAACGGAGTATACGGCGATCATGGACGCCGACCTGCAGGATCCCCCGGAACTCCTGCATGAGATGCTGGACAAGGTGAAGAACGGGGGCTATGACTGTGCGGCGACACGCCGGAAAAACCGGAAAGGGGAACCGAAGCTCCGGAGTCTTTTCTCCGACTGGTTCTATTCCGTCTTCAACCGTTTTTCCGATATCCATATCGACAGCGGCGCGCGCGATTTCCGGCTGATGAACCGGAAGATGCGCGATGCGCTTGTCTCGATGTCGGAATACAACCGCTTCTCCAAGGGCCTTTTCTCCTGGGTCGGCTTCAAAACATACTGGTTCTCGTACGAGAATATCGAACGTTCCGCAGGGAAGACGAAATGGAACTTCTGGGGCCTGTTCCGCTATGCGCTCGACGGGATCGTCTCCTTTTCCGATGCGCCGCTGACGCTTGCGTCGTGGTTCGGGTTCATCATGACGCTGGTATCGTTTATCGCGCTCGTATTCATCGTCGTCCGGAAACTCATCTTCGGCGATCCTGTTGCCGGATGGGCGTCAACGATCTGCGTCATCATCTTCATCGGCGGCATCCAGCTTTTCAGCATCGGCATCATCGGGACGTACATATCCAAGATATTCACGGAATCCAAGAGAAGGCCTGTCTACATCATCGATGAAGGCGACCGGGAGGAATACCGATGAACATGTATAAGAAAGTCATCGTCAGCGATGAGGGCACAGGATGGCTGAGAAGGGGCCAGTTATGGCTCTACAGGAACAACGTCGTCTCTTATGATGATGATCTCATGACCGGCGATATCGCCGCCATATACGACGAAAGAGGGGCTTTTTACGGCAGCGGCTTCTTCCATGCGGAAAGCCATATCACCGTGCGCATCCTGACGCGGCGTGAAAACGAGACTGTCGATGCACAGCTGTTCCGAAAACGGATCGACGCCGCATACAGGCACAGGCTGGCATTCATGCGTGAGAATATAACGGACTGCAGGCTGGTCTACGGCGAATCGGACCTGATGCCCGGGCTGATCGCAGACCGGTATGCGGATGTGATCGTTACGCAGATCACTTCCTGCGGCATTGAGAAGCGTAAGGATGAGATCTATGAAGCCATCATGGATGTCCTGCGGCTGCACGGCGAAACGGTCACCGGCATCTATGAACGCAACGACCTGCAGGCCAGGAAGAAGGAAGGCCTGGAGCTGTATAAAGGATGGTGGAAGGAAACGGGCCATGAGCCGTACGCGGTGATCGATGAGAACGGCATCCGCATCCGGGTGGATTTCGTCAACGGGCAGAAGAGCGGTTATTTCCTTGATCAGAAGAGCAACCGGCTCCTTGTGCGGAACCTGGCAGGCGGCATGCGCGTGCTCGACTGCTTTACGCATACCGGCGGCTTCGCCCTGAATGCGGCGAAAGGCGGCGCAAAGTCCGTTACGGCTGTCGACGTATCCGCTTCCGCACTGGAAGAAGCAGCTATCAACGCACAGCTCAGCGGGCTGGAAAAATCCGTAAGCTTCGTGCAGGACGACGTGTTCGATTACCTGGACAGATGTGAATACGACGCATTCGACATCATCATCCTCGATCCGCCGGCATTCACGAAATCCAGGAAGACGGTCATGAAGGCATACAACGGCTACAAGCGCATCAACAAAAAGGCGATGGAGCTCCTGGCAGACGGGTCTTACCTGGTCACGTGCAGCTGTTCGCGGTATATGGAGATGAACCTGTTCGAGAGGATGCTGAAGGAGGCTGCCCTGGAAGCGGGCGTGATGCTGAAGCTTGTGTCGCAGACCGTGCAGAACGGCGATCATCCGATGTTATGGAACATGGATGAGACATGTTACCTGAAATTCTATATCTTTGAGATCGTCAGGGGGTATGCATATGATCGTTAAAAATGCCGTCCGTTCGCTGAGAAATGACTTTACGCGGGCATTCTTCTACTGGCTGACGTTCGTACTGACATCGATGTTCATGTTCCTGTTCTTCAATATCTCGATGTCCGATTCGGTCGGTGTCACGTTCATCAATTCGCGGACAGACCTGGCTACGACACTGACGGTATGCGTCATCATCGCCGCGAGCATCGATATCTTCTTCGCCAATGACTTCTTCATCAAGAACAAAGCAAAGGATCTCGCCGTGCAGCTTGTATGCGGCGCAACGTATATCCAGCTGGCTTCCTATCTGCTGACGCAGACGTTCATCCTGCTGGCGCTTGCGATCCCGGTCGGGATCACCCTGGCGCTGCTGCTTCTGCCGCTGATGAACCTGTTCATGACCTATTATCTGCATACGACTGCCGTGATCAGCGTCTCCGCAGGGGCGATCGGAAGCACCGTATTCGTTCTTGTATTCGTCATCTTCTGGACGACGATCCTCAACCTCAGCTTTGCCTACAGGAATTCCATCGCGATGCTGATCAACGGATCCAATATCAGCATCGACCTGGAGATGCCGTATATGGGCATGAAGCCGCTGTTCTCAAAACGGACAAAGAAGATCATCTGGCTGTGCCTGTTCCTTGTCCCGGTCATTCTGTATTACTTCAACAGCGAATCGTTCATGATGCTGTCGATGTTCTCCCTGGTCGGCCTGAACGGCTGCTTCAAATCGATCGTGCTGCCGTATCTGGACCGGAGGATCAACGATATCCGGCTGGATGATGCGGAGTCCATCGTCTACCTGGGCTTCCTCAGAAGGGACGTCAAAGTGCTGAAAAAGAACATCATCATGCTGTTTATCCTCGCGATCCTGCTGCTGGCGACGATGGTCAACCTGGAGGATCCGCTGGAGATCATGCTTGTCCTCCTGTCTTATGCGGTCATGAATATCATGCAGTCCCTGTCTGTCGTATTCACATATGCGACCGAAACGTCTGCACGCTACAGGAAATATCTCGCCCTGTCGCAGATCGGGTTCCGGGAGGACGATCTGCGTAAAGTCATACGCAGCGAAGCCTCGCTGCTGTACGGGTCCCTGCTGTGCATCGGCCTGTTCTATCTGCTGAATATCTTTATCGCACTGAAGACTTCCGTCTTCACGCAGCCGCTCATTATCACGCTGCTGACGACGCTGTTTGCGGTGCCTGTCATCCTGTGCTTTGCGGTCTCCCTGGTCTACTATATCAAGGCGATGAGCCCGGCATGGACTGACGAATGGAATTAAGGGGAATATATGGCAAAACTGTACTTCTATTACGGGGCTATGGGAAGCTCCAAAACAGCCAATGCACTGATGGCTGAATACAATTATTCCGAAAGGGGACAGAAAGTCCTGCTTGCGAAGACGAATATCGATACAAGGGACGGCACCCATATCATCCGCTCCCGCATCGGCCTGCAGAAGGAATGCGTGCTGCTTTCGGATATATGCGCAATGAGCGACGAAGAGATCAGCACCTACCACGCCGTGATCGTCGATGAGATCCAGTTCGCGACAAGGGAACAGATCGACTTCCTCGCCCATATCGTCGATGACCTCGATGTGCCTGTGCTCTGTTACGGGCTGCGCAGCGATTTCCAGCTGAACCTGTTTGAAGGCAGCGAGAGGCTGCTTGCGATCGCGGATGTGATCAAGGAAGTAAAGACGGTATGCTGGTGCGGCGCAAAAGCGACCTGCAATGCGCGGTATAACAAAAACGGCATCGTCCGGGAAGGCTCCCAGGTGCTGCTCGGTGCGAATGATGAATATATCGCATTGTGCCGCAAGCATTTCCTTGAAGGCAAATTATACAAAGACTGAAGAAAAAAAGATCATACGATCTTTTTTTTATTACCAGTCATTCTCTTTGACGAATGCGTAGAAGTCTTCTTCCTTCTGCCTGTCCTGATCGGATACCGTTCCCACCGTCTGCATCAGCAGGATGAATTCTTCTTCCCCGTCCAGTCCGAATTTCGCATTGCATATATCTTCCGATATGGCGCCGATCGCGCAGGAGCCGAGATGCAGCGCCGTGCAGGCGAGATAGAGATTCTGGCTGATGTAGCCGGCATCGATCAGGGCGACGCGGTGCGTATACATGCCGTAACGCCATTCCGCCCTGTACGGAACAAAGGACCAGTAGAATACGGCCGAGGCTGGCCGCGTCCATTTCTGCGATGCGGAAGATATGTCGATGAATTCCTGCAGGTCGTCCGCTTCACGAATCCTTTCCAGTTCATGATACTGCGGCAGATAGTGATAATAACCGGGTGCAATGCCGCTCACGCTGCGGATGCAGAGATAGGTCTCGAACGCATGCCTGGCGCCGCCGGAAGGGACTGTACGCAGTGCCGCATAGGCTTTGCCGCGGATATCCTTTACGCCCTGTGTGCACCACAGCAGCCATGAGAGCTGCAGGGCGGAAAGCGGTTCATCCGTATATACACGGTGCGACTTCCTCCGGTTTATGACACCGATGATATCATGATCCATCTCCAGGTCCTCAAAATCCGACGGCAGGCTGATCCTGACATCACAGACGGGATCTTTGAACAGCGGCGGCTGCTTTATGCCCGCA
>JAILQT010000079.1 GCA_024698805.1 Solobacterium sp. | reverse complement strand
GTGAATGTCATGAACATCACGATCATGAAGAGACAGCCACATACAGATACGAGATCACAGGCATCGACTGCGCAGACTGTGCAGCGAAACTGGAAGAGAAGATCAAAAAGATCGAAGGGGTCGCAAATGTCTCCCTGTCATGCATGAATAACAGCCTTGTCTATGACTGTGATCACGATGAAGGCAGCAGGATCGCGGAAGAAGTGCGTATCCTTGTCGAGAAGGAAGAACCCGATGCGGTGCTGACATCCAAGGGGCATAAGCACCATCATCATAAAGAGCATCACGAGGGACATGATCATGAAGCATGTGATTGTCACAGACATATACATGAAGAAGATGCCCATACAGAAAATGAAGACTGCGGGCACCACGATGAAACGTGCAGCTGCCATGAACATAATGAACATGAAGAGACAGCCACATACAGATATGAGATCACAGGCATCGACTGCGCAGACTGTGCAGCGAAACTGGAAGAGAAGATCAGAAAGATCGAAGGGATCGCAAATGTCTCACTGTCATTCATGAATAACAGCCTTGTCTATGACTGTGATCATGATGAAGGAGGCAGGATCGCGGAGGAAGTGCGTATCCTTGTGGAAAAGGAAGAACCCGATGCGGTGCTGACATCCAAAGGGCATAAACATCATGAGCACCATGATAAACATGCGGAGCCTGAAAAGCCCAGGACCATCACTGCGGATACGCATAAATACAGGATCACCGGACTTGACTGTGCCGACTGCGCCGCCAAACTGGAAGGAAAACTGTCAGGTATCGAGGGAATATCCAATGTTTCGATCAGTTTTGTGAACAGCCTTCTGTATTTTGACTGCGCGGAAGCGGACGAAGAACGGATACTGAATGATATCCGTACAGTCTCCGCACGTGAAGAGCCTGAGGCTGTTATTGAAGCGATTACCAGGAATGCACCTGCCCCCGTACAGAAAGAAGACAGGTCGATGCTTTACAGACTGATCGCCGGTGCGCTGCTATTCGCGGCAGGCATGTTTACGAGCGGTTCTTTACAGACTGCGCTCATGATCTTTGCGTATATCGTCCTCGGATGTGACGTTATCTATAAAGCCCTGAAAGGAATCGGCAGGGGCCAGGTATTCGACGAACACTTCCTGATGGCAGTCGCAACGCTTGCTGCGATCTACCTGCATGATTTCAGGGAAGCAGCCGGCGTTATGCTGTTCTACCAGATCGGTGAATATTTCCAGGAAATGGCAGTCCGCCGTTCCAGACGATCGATCAGCGAACTGATGGATATCCGGCCGGACCACGCAGAGGTATTCCGGGACGGTGACTGGATCACCGCAGACCCGGAGGATATCGCGATCGGCGAGATCATCCGCGTCAAGCCGGGCGAGCGCGTCTCCCTCGACGGCGTGGTCGTCAAAGGCTCCTCAAGCCTGGACACATCATCCCTGACGGGTGAGTCAAAAATGACAGATGTCGATCCGGACGATGAAGTGCTGAGCGGTTCCGTAAACAAAACAGGTGTTCTGGAGATCCGTGTGCAGAAGGAATACGGCGACAGTACCGTAGCCAGGATCCTTGACCTTGTGGAAAACCAGGATACGAAGAAATCCAGGGAAGAACAGTTCATCACAAAGTTCTCCAGGATCTATACGCCGGCTGTCGTATTCTCTGCGATCCTTACCGCGATCGTTGTCGCGATGCTCGGATACGGTGTGAAGGAAGCCATCGAACGTGCCTGTACGTTCCTTGTCATCTCCTGCCCGTGCGCGCTTGTCATATCGATCCCGCTCTCGTTCTTTGCGGGTATCGGCGGACTCTCCAGCCGCGGCGTTCTTGTCAAAGGCGCATATATGATCGAGCCTGTCGCAAAGCTGAAGAATATCGTTATGGATAAGACCGGCACGCTCACTTCAGGTGAATTCTCCGTTGCGCACATCAGCGGTGAAGATCCGGATACGGTTCTGAAATATGCCGCCTGTGCGGAGCACTTCTCGAATCATCCCCTTGCACAGGGTATACTCGATGCTTACGGGAAAGATATCGATGAAAGCCTGCTCAGTGAACAGACTGAGATCCCCGGAAGAGGGATCAGCGTCATGACGGAAGGGAAACGGATCCTTGCCGGCAACAGCAGGCTGATGGAAGACAACGGGATCGAACTGCAGAAAGCAGATGAGACCGGTACTGTCATCTATGTCGCCTGTGACGGAAAGTTTGAAGGATATATCGTCCTTGCGGACAGACTGAAAGACGGAGCCCTGGACACAGTCCGGCAGCTGCAGAAAGACTGTGTACGGTGCTATATCGTATCCGGTGACAAACAGGCAGTGGTCGATGAAGCTGCAGCCGCACTCCATACAGACGGTGCATTCGGTGAATGCATGCCCGAAGACAAAGTGGAGCGGATCCGTGAACTGCAGAAGACAGGTACTGTCGGCTTCGTCGGTGACGGCGTAAACGACGCGCCTGTGATCATGGCTGCCGATGCCGGCTTCGCGATGGGTGCCCTGGGAAGCGACGCTGCGATCGAAGCTGCGGATGTCGTACTGATGGATGACCGGCCGGAAAAGGTGTCGCTGGCGATTACTGCCGCAAAGAGGATCCTTCGCGTAGCCAGGGAAAATATCTGGGGCGCGATCACCGTAAAGATCATCACGCTGATACTCAGCGCTTTCGGCATTGCCAATATGTGGATGGCGATCTTCGCGGATACCGGTGTTGCCATGCTGTGCGTGATCAATTCGATGCGGCTCCTGCATATCGCAAGAAAATAACGCAATCATGGGAAACTGCTGTATAATGCATACGTGGTACAGGAGGATCTGATGACTGTATTTGATATTTTCTGTGTAGCGCTGCTGGCATTGTTCATTGCAGGCTTTCTCTGGGTAAAGATCTCAAAAAAGATAGCACCTCCGCAGGATTGATGGTATTTCCCATCATTCTGCGGATTTTTCATGATAGTATATTCCATGGTAAAAGGTGAGTTATGACGATCAGTGTGATATACAATTCCCGTGAAAATGAAACGGATATTCTTGCAGAGACGATAGCCAGACGGTGCGAAACAGAAGCGATCGATATTTCCCGCAGACATACGCTGCCGGAAACAGACCTGCTTTTTGTCGGCATGTCTACATATAAAGGAAAACCGGATGAAGCGATCCTGGATTACCTGGACCAGCTTCCTGTCAACAGGATCCGGAATGCGGCGATCTTCAGCACGCATATCAAAGGTGTTGATAAAACAGAACTTGCGGTAAGCCTGCTTGAACATAAAGGCATCCGGGTATTCCCCGAACATTACGTATGTGAACAGGGAAGGTTCTTCAGCAAGCAGCCGGATGTCGATGATATTGGCAGGCTGCTGGCATTTACTGCCAGGGTGCTTGATACATACGGGGATGAACAGTGAACTGTCCCCTTTTTTCAGGAGCCGGCCATGAGATATGATGCAGTCCTTTTTGACCTTGACGGGACCCTGACCGAGTCGGGCCCCGGCATAACACGAAGTGCAGCCTATGCGCTTCATGAACTGGGAATACCGTTTGAAGGATCCCTTGAAGAATTCATAGGACCGCCGCTCGGCGGTTCCTTTGCGGCCAGAGGCGTCCCTGCCGGAAAGATCGATGAAGCGATCGTGCTGTACAGGAAAAGATATACAGCGGTCGGCAAGTTTGAAAACCAGCCCTATGCAGGCATCCGGGAAATGCTTGAGGATCTGAAAGAGGCCGGGCTGCGTCTGTTTACCGCGACTTCAAAACCGCAGCAGATGGCGGAAGAGATCCTGGAACACTTCGGCATTGACGGGTATTTTGAAATGATCGCAGGTGCGGCGATGGATCACAGCCGCGAGACAAAGGCGGAAGTGCTCTCCTATCTGCTCGAAGCCTGCGGTGATATCCGCTCTCCCGTCATGATCGGCGATACCGTCTATGACGTGCTCGGCGCAAAGGAAAAAGGCATTCCGTGCATCGGGTGCTCCTGGGGCTACGGCAGTGTCCGGGAAATGCAGGATGCCGGCGCTGCAGCGATTGCGTATGACATACAGCAGCTTAAGGAAATGCTGGTTTCCTAAAACTGCTGTTTTTTGCTATACTGTTCTTCATGAAAACAGTATTGCAGAGATGCGCGTATGCATCGGTGACCATTGACGGCGTGGTCCGCGGCAGGATCGCACAGGGATTCCTGATCCTTGCGGGGATATCCGATGAAGACGATGAGACCGTCGTCCGGAAAATGGCTGAAAAGATATCAAAACTCAGGGTCTTTGAAGATGAGAACGGGAAGATGAACCTTTCCATCCTGCAGGTCGGGGGCAGCGTCCTGTCGATCTCCCAGTTTACGCTGTATGCGGACTGCCGCAAGGGAAACCGTCCCGGCTTCGACAAGGCAGGCAGCCCTGCCCATGCGGAAAAACTGTATCTGTATTTCAATGAAGTCCTGCGCGGGCTCGGGATCCATACAGAAGAAGGCATATTCGGTGCCGAGATGAAAGTCGAGCTACTGAATGACGGACCTGTAACGATCATCCTGGATTCGGATGAGATCATAAAAAAGAAATGAGAGGGGACGTATGGAAGAATACGGACTGCAGGATGTTGTGGAAATGAAGAAGGAACATCCGTGTCATAAATCGAAATACTGGACTGTGATCCGTGTCGGCGCGGATATCAAGATCAAATGCCAGGGATGCGGCGCAGTCGTTATGTTCGGAAGACATGAATTTGATAGAAAACTGAAACGGGTCATTGAACACCGTGAAACAGAGTGAGGTAAATACACTATGGCTTTGACAGCAGGCATCGTCGGTTTGCCCAACGTAGGCAAATCCACACTTTTCAATGCGATCACAAACAGCCAGGTACTGGCTGAGAATTATCCGTTCGCAACGATCGCCCCGAATGTAGGCGTCGTTGAAGTTCCCGATGAAAGAATGGAAGAGATCGTAAAGCTTTTCCACCCGAAAAGAACGATCTATACGACATTTGAATTCACGGATATCGCCGGACTGGTGAAAGGCGCATCCAAGGGTGAAGGACTGGGCAACCAGTTCCTCGCCAACATCCGGCAGACAGATGCCATCGTGCATGTCGTCCGGTGTTTTGATGATGCGAATATCGAGCATGTGGAGGGCTCTGTGGACCCGGTGCGAGACATCGAGGTGATCTCACTGGAACTGTGCATCGCGGATCTGGATACGGTGATCAACAGGATCGGCAGGGTGGAAAAGAAGGCAAAGGCAAAAGACAAAGACGCTGCCAGGGAGTATGAGATCCTCCTGAAGCTGAAAACGGCCCTTGAAGCGGGAACGCCTGTGCGTCTTGCGGGACTGAACGATACGGAGAAAGCACTTGTCAAAGGATACGGGCTGCTCACCGCAAAGCCGGTGATCTATGTCGCGAATATGAGCGATGAAGATATCGCCGATCCGGAAAGCAATGACTATTACAAGGCTGTAAAGGAACTTGCGGACAGAGAGAACAGCGAATGCATCGCGATCTGCGCAAAGATGGAAGAGGAGCTTTCCGGTCTGGATAAAGAAGAAAAACAGGCATTCATGGATGACCTCGGCATACGCCAGTCCGGTCTTGACCAGATCATCCAGGCTGCCTATCATCTGCTTGGCCTGCGTACATTCTTTACGGTAGGCGAGCCTGAGTGCCGTGCGTGGACATTCCGCGAAGGCATGAAAGCTCCGCAGTGCGCCGGTGTGATCCATACGGATTTCGAAAGGGGCTTTATCCGTGCCGAGATCTACAGCTATGAGAACCTCATGGAATACAAGACGGAACAGTCGCTGAAAGAGCACGGCAAGATCCGCCTGGAAGGCAAGGATTACCTGATGAAAGACGGCGATATCGTTTTCTTCAGGTTTAATGTTTAACATTTCAAATTTCTATGATTATTGTTTGTGAAGTGATAAAATAAAAACAGTATTTGGAGGATTGAATCTATGAAACTCATTCTTGCGATCGTTTCTAATGATGATGCTTCTGCAGTTTCTTCTGCGCTGACTAAGAACGGCTTCTATATGACCAGACTTGCGACGACCGGCGGCTTCCTGAGAGCAGGAAACACGACAATCATTATCGGTACGGAAGACGAACTGGTCGATAAATGTATCGAAGTGATCGGAAGCGAGGCTGAACGCCGTACGGAAATGGTTCCGTCAACTGCAAGTTATGACATCGGCAGATACGCATCATTCCCGGTCGAAGTCCAGATCGGCGGCGCAACGATCTTCGTACTTGACGTTGAACAGTTCAAGAAGCTCTGAGAGGAAGCGGGCAACCGCTTTTTTCGTATGATCAGAAAAACACGCATACAGGACGCAGACAGGGCATCGGAGATCATAGAAGACGCAAGGGCGTATTTCGCCTCCGTGAACAACCCGCAGTGGCAGGACGGACGCCCGAACAGGGAAACGATCCTGCAGGATATTGAAAAGGGTATCGGCTATGTGCTGGAGGAAAACGGTTCCGTGATCGGCACAGCCGCACTGATCAAAGGCCCGGATCCGGATTACGCATACATCGAAGGGCAGTGGTTGAATGACGAACCGTATTATGTCATTCACCGCATCGCCGTGGACAGCCGCTGCAAAGGACGTTCCAGGGCAGCTGAGTTCCTGGAATATACGGCAGCTCTGGCAAAGTCGGCGGGCATGCGCAATATCCGCATCGACACGCATGAAGTCAACTCCTCCATGCGGCGGTTCCTGGCGAAGAACGGTTTCACGGAATGCGGGACCGTGTATATACGCGGCAGCGAACCCCGCATCGCCTTTCAGAAAATACTTTAAACAAAGGGGCTGTGAAAAAACCTCCGATTGAAATCGGAAGTTAAACAGCTCCTTTTTTATACTTATACGAATCCTTCGCTTTTTCATTGAAGGATTTCTTTTTCTTTTTTTCAGCCCTATTTGACAATCTTTTAGCACTTGGTTTTTTAAACTTCTCCGGCTCTAATCCGGGAGGAGCAGTCCAATATTCTGTTTTGAGATTTCCGTCAAAATATCGAAATAGTTTCCTGAGATTATATCCAAGAAAGGACAACATGTATTCTGCAGTGACCTTAATGAGCGAGATCCGTCTGAAACGGATGTAATTCATATTCTGCTTTAAAATACCAAAAGAGCCTTCCACCTGGCAGCTCCTGTTCACCCTGATCTCGATTCCTTCAACGGACAGAAGGTTCTGCTCTGCTTCCTGTATATGACTTCTCAGTTCCCGGTTGACTTCAAATATTTTGAAATTCTCTGATTTCCTTTTTTGAAATCTTTTGCAGTATGAGCGGAACGGGCATTGCCTGCAGCCGGTGATTTTATAAAAGATGCTTCCTTTTGCCTTAGGGTGTCTGCCTTTTATTTCTACAGGTTTTCCGATTTTGTTATTTAAACAGGTTATTGTCCCGTCTTCGTTCAGCCTGTATGGAAATGGACTCTTTCCGG
>JAILQT010000069.1 GCA_024698805.1 Solobacterium sp. | reverse complement strand
AACGAGATGCTGAGCATGGTAGCGGCACTCTCCAGCAACTGGGAAGGTGCAGCGAGCACGGCATACAGGACGAAATTCGCAGCACTGAGCGATGACATGAACAGGATGTACAAGATGATCCAGGAACACAGTACAGACCTGGCAGACATGGCGACAGCGTACGAGACAGCGGAGACAGCGAACGCAGAGACAGCGAACGCACTGAGCGGCGACGTGATCGTATAACCATAAGACCTCCATACATACACATAATTCAAAGGGAAGCCATTCCCTTTTTGTATATACGTTTGTATATATGTGCGTATATACCGTGAATGATAAGATTATTACTTAACAGAAGGTAGTTTATTATGCAGTATCCCGAATTATTCTCCAGAGTTTATCAGTCAAGGATCAGGGTCCTTCTTGAGTCCGGCGTATCCGATGACAGGATCAAACAGCGCATCATGTCCAGGATCTATGAAAAAGGACAGAGAAGGTACGAAAAGGACCCGGCAGCGTTCAATGCGGACATACTGACAGATTTTGCCGGGAAGGAGATCCAGAGTCTGATCAGCATCCCCACAGGCATGCATACGACCTATCTGCTCCGCGATCTCAGCGAAGAGGAAAAGAAAACAGCGATCCTGTTCTTCCAGGAAAACAGGACGATCGGCGAGATCGCGCGGCAGCTGGATATACCGGCTGAAAGGGCGGCTGCGAACATCGCCTCTGCAAGGGCAAAGGTCGAAGAAAAACTGAAATATACAGATCTCGGCGACGGTGTCACGGCTGTCGGTTTCCTGATCGGCATGCTGAAGGCGTATCCTGCGGCAGTTCCTGCAGCAGTGCCTCCCATGATCGAAACGCCGGGCAGACCGGCTCCGGCACCGCGTGTTGTTGAAGCAGGGGGAAGGGGCACGGCACCTTCCGCACCGGTTTCCTCACATGCGTCCGCACCGTCTCCCGCAGTATCTGGATCACAGCCGGCCGTCAGTGCGGGCAATGCTGTCCCGCAGAATGCGGCCTGGTCCGCAGCCAATGCAGGACCTGTATCTGCCGGGAATGTATATACGGCTTCAGGCGCTGCCGGCGCAGCTGTCAAAACAGCCGGCGGCATGACCGCAGCCAGGATCGCAGCCACAGCAGCGATCGCCGTTACGGCAGTCGGCGGCGGGGGATACGGCATTTACCGGATCATGCGTGATCCGAATAAAAAGCAGGATCCTGCCCCGGAAGTAATAAATGACCATGAGATCGAAGAACAGATCAATACGCCCCTTCCGGAAGAGATCGCCGCGGGAGAGAAAGAAAAAGAAACAACTGTTCCCGGGGGACCGGGAGAACAGCCGGTGCATAACAATACACCTGCGCCTGCAGCGGAAGCGGTCGACCCTGCGTCACTGCCTGATTCCCTTTCGGATTTCCTTATGTACTGCACCATACTGGATACGTATGACGGCAGTAATGACTATGACAGTGCAAGGGCTCTTGATTATGAACCGAATATACTCGCAGAGATCATGTATGAACCGATAGCGGATTTCAGTCAGTATCCCGTTGAACCTGCAGAGTATCATATGGGTGAAGCAGATCCGATGGGCTGGTACGACAATAACGGCTATTCCGTACATGACGGACCTTCCGTCGACTGGATCGCTGCGAATATCTTCAATGTTTCCGAAAGCGATATCCGCACCCTGTGCGAGCGCGGCGAAGAGAGCAGGAGTTTTAAAAGGGAAGAATACGGGGGCAGTTACCGGTATTATTCCATGATGTCCCCTTCGTCCCCATTGCCAAATGATGTGATGATCACGGAGGCTGAATTTGACGGGACAAAGTACTATCTGACATTGAATGAATATTACTACATGGCGCCGAAGACCGAAGAGTATTTAGTAAGGAAAAGCCATGCGGCAGTGGAAGATAAGGTCATTGGCGGCAGTCATTACTGGTCACTGTATGTATACAGGGTCGATGAGGATGATGTTACAGGTTCTGCGCCTGGGGGAACAGCGGATCCTGCAGCCCCGCAGACAGAAGAGCCTGCTGCACCTGAAGAAACGGCTGAACCTGCTGCACCGCAGACGGAAGAACCTGCTGTGCCTGAAGGAACGGAAACGCCTGTTCAGGAGTTAGATCCTGCATCCATGCCGGATACACTGAATAAGTTCCTGAGCAACTGCTATATCAGCTGGGGTGATTATCGTGAATATGATTATTCAGATACGACTGGCGGCAGCGTGAATATCCTCGCATCGATCATGAGCTTATGGTCATGTGTAGATTATTCCATATATCCTGTCGAAATGCCGGAATGCCATTACGGCGAGGCAAATCCGATGGGCTGGACAGATTTTAGTTCATACTTTGTCTTTGACGGTCCTTCCGTCGACTGGATCGCCGTGAATATCTTCCATGTTTCCGAAAGTGATCTGGATGCTCTCTGTGAAGATGGAGAAGCAGGAAGATGTTTCATAAGGGAATACGACGCGGACGGAAGTTACCGGTATATCTCT
This sequence comes from Solobacterium sp., assembly GCA_024698805.1. Taxonomy (GTDB): domain Bacteria; phylum Bacillota_I; class Bacilli_A; order Erysipelotrichales; family Erysipelotrichaceae; genus Bulleidia. Next base: position 3,014 of record JAILQT010000069.1, on the reverse strand, counting down.
GCGATCCCGGACGTCGGTGTCCTGCCTGCTGATGTCAAGATCACCAGTGTGCAGGCAGACGGATCAAAATACATGGTCACATTCGAAGCATTTGACGCGATGGATCCTTCCGATGTTTATTTCCTGGGCACCTTTTATGCAGTCGTGGAAGAGATGAACATTAAAGGAAACAATTACTGGACGCTGTACAGATATTCAGCTTCCAGACCCTGGTAAATACCGGGACAGAAAGCGGAAAAAGGAGAAGAAGAAATATGAACTGTCCATTTTGCGGTGCAGAACTCAGGGAAGGGAGCCGGTTCTGCACAAACTGCGGCCAGGCTGTACCGGCAGTTACGCCCTCTGCAGAACAGGGACCTGTCAGGCCGGATATCCTGCCTGAACTCAATCCTCAGAACACAGTACAGCGTGATGCATACGCCGCCCCGCCGGTCTTGGATATTCCGTCCCAAAAACTTACGGCCGGATGCAGATTCTGGCTGTGGTCGATCCTGATCATTGAACTGCTCATATTTGTACCGGGTTTCCTGATCATCCTGTTTTCAGACCTGCCGGCTTATGTAAAAGTCATTGCAGCTGTGACAGGTACCATGGTATTGGCTGTTTCGATCGCAGGACCGGTTTTGTTCCTGAATCGGAAAACAGCGGGATTCATCGTCATGGAAGCTGCTTATGCGCTTTCCGCAATGGGTGATATCACTGCAATGTTTAACGGAAGAGTCAGTTTTGCAAGAGGACTCTTTGCCCTGCTTATGACTTTTACGTTCGCACTGATCACATACATCTGTTACAGGAACAATAAGCATTTACTGAACTGATCCGCTTCGCACTGCATACGGCGGGATATACGGTCCGGGAAAGCAAATCCCTGTCTGCAGACACGTATACAAGCATTAAGACTGTGAATGAAAAAAAACACTGACAGAAGCAGGCTGAAGACGAAAGCCTGCCTCGGGAGGAAATGATATGTATTGTCCATCATGCGGTAAGCCGATCATAAACGGGAACAGGTTCTGCACATACTGCGGACGGGCTGTTCCCGCAGCCGCTGCCGGTCCTGTGCAGGGAGCTCCCCTGCCGCAGGGAATACCGGAGAACAATTATCCGAATACTGTACGGCAGCCTGCGAACGCCGGGGCATGGAAAGAGATCGTTTTCTGCAGGATATGGCCCTGGACAGTCATTGTGTGCGACCTGTATTTGATCTTTGATCTTCTGGTCAGACACAATCTGGATTACGCATATGAGTATGAATATTACTATAACGTACCATATCTGGTCGCATTGCTGATGCTGGCTGTCCTTCTTGCCGGATGCATATTATTCCTCTTTTTCCGCAGAAGTGAAGGCTTCCTGATCATGGAGGTCATGTTCGCGGCCATTATCCTGGGCTTTATCTCAGACGGCGTGGATATGAAATCGACCGTTGCGGTTGAAGCCGCCGCAGTGCTTACGTTCATCAGTTACTGGTTCAGCAGGCCATCCTTAAAAGGATGATCTGCATTCTGTTTTGTATGTGAATAAACATAACGGAAAGGAATTTCTGTTATTACAGGGATATTATGCAGAAAAGCCTCTCAAAAGCCCGGAACACATGTTTTTATTTACATAAAACGACTATTTACCTAAAATATCAGTAGAGCGTATTCTGAGAGATACGCGGCTGAACGGCATGAAGGGGATGCCGTTTATCCGAATTTTTTTGACGTTTATCGGCAGAAAGGCTTTTTTATCACGATACCGTGCATAATAAAGTCACAGAAAAGGAGTAAACAGCAGGAAAGACTGCTGTTGAAAAAATATTTCCTAATAAGGAGGGGAAAGCAATGAGCACCAAGAAATTACTGAGTCGAGTTCTCAAGGGACTCACAATGCTTGCGATGGTGTTTGCCCTGTTTGTTCCGTTCGTCGGTATAAATGCGCAAACAACTGCAAATGAAGCTGTAAACGATGACCGTAACGGCGTCATCCAGGTCAGGGTCATTTATGTTGATGACAATAATAACGAATGGAATATCCAGTCCGGTTCCGGATTCCTGATCTCCGAAAACTATGTCGTTACAGCTCATCATGTAGTCTATGTTACAGATGACACGATCGGCCAGATGACTGCTGACGGCGGCATCGCAGCCGGCAAGAAGGCGAAAGACGTCAGAAACAAGATCAAATATGCGATCAGCGTTCTCCGTGACAACAGCCTCCCCGCAACGATCGAAACTTCTTCCGAAGAGCTTGACTTCGCAGTCCTGAACCTGCAGAAGCCCCTCAAGAACAAGAAGATCCTCCCGATCAGAACGACAGATGTCCAGAATACAGAAAACTGCTATGCACTCGGTTTCCCGGGCGCAATGACATACTTCAAAGCTGTTGAAACATATACAAGCAATGACGTAACGATCGAAAGCGGTAAAGTATCTAATGCGAAGAAAGCCCTGATCACAGGCAACTCCATCGCTGACTATGTCACACACAGTGCAACAACAACAGAAGGCATGTCCGGCGGACCGCTCGTTGACGAAGACGGTAACGTTATCGGCGTTATCAAGGGCGCTATCTCCGAGAACTTTGACGCTGCATACTTCTATGCTGTAGAGATCAGCCAGCTTGTCGAAGTATTCGACATGCGCGGTATCGAATACACACCTGCAGGCGCTGCACCCCAGCCTACAGAAGAAACGATCGTTGATCCTGAACCGGAACCCGAACCTGTTGCAGTCAACACTTCCAAACTGGAAAGAACACTTGAAACTGCCAAGGCAATGGTCCTGACAGATTATAAGGACGGCGCTGCAAAGGACGCTTTCACAAAGGCTCTGGCAGATGCAGAAGAAGCACTGGATTCCGATGACCAGACAGCAGTCGACGATGCAAATGACGCGCTGAAAGCAGCGATCACAGCTCTGGAAGCTGACCTCAAGAAGGGCGGGGGATTCCCTCTCTGGGCGATCATCGCGATCGCAGCAGCCCTTGTACTCGCGATCGTTATCTTCGCACTGACAAGGAAGAAGCCCGCA
>JAILQT010000137.1 GCA_024698805.1 Solobacterium sp. | reverse complement strand
GATCTTGCACATTATGAAGATCGCAATGACGACCGGAATAACGTGACCCTGATAACCCAGCTGGTTGATCTGACCGAGCGTGTATCCGCCGATCTTGATGCCCTGTCCGAACAGGTACCAGATGCCGTAGCCGTCCGCTGCAGCCCAGCCGTTTGTCAGAGCCGGATGTACCATCATCAGACCGATGACAGCACCGAGGAATTCATTTCCGCCGAATACTTTCGTTGCGCTGATCGCTACGAGTACGGGCAGGAACGCGAAGGCTGTATTCGCAGCCATATCGAGGAAACCGAACCAGTCACTTGCCTTGAATGTAGGGATCGCATTACCGAGGGCCTCGACGAGACCCATCATGAGACCGGCAGCTACGATCGCAGGAAGGATCGGTACGAATACGTCGCCAAGAGTCTTGACCAGACGCTTCCACCAGGGCATGTTGGCTGCAGCTGCAGCTTTAACATCGTCCTTTGATCCTGCGGAAACACCGCTTACGTCGATGAATTCCTTAAAGACATGGTTAACAGTTCCTGTACCGATAATGATCTGGAGCTGTCCGTTTGAGGAGAATACGCCCTGAACTCCTTCCGTATTCTCGAGTGCTTTGACATCAACTTTGCTGTTGTCCACGATCGCAAGACGAAGTCTTGTTGCGCAGTGGGCAGCCGATGCCACGTTTTCCTTGCCGCCTAGATGGCTGAAGATCTCTTCAGCACACTTGCGATAATCTAATGCCATTTTATTTTTCCCCTTTCCATATGCCTGGCCAGCATATTTACTCCTGTTTCTGGTCCGGGAAGATGACAAAGTCATCTTTCACGGAAGCGTTCAAGCGGTAAACCGCCAGTTCATCTAACCCCTCTGCACGGAAGCCGTTCTCATTTGCGCAGGGGAATACCCTTGCGGAAAGAACATACTCACCGTCATTGACAAATATCTCGATGCAGCTGTGATCGACAAAGATCTCCAGGCTGTGCAGGCCGTTTTCACAGCGTACGCTGCGGTCTGTGCCGTAAGCCGTATTCAGCTTGTTGATGACTTCCTCACGTTCCACTGTGAGTTTGCCGTTCCTGCAGGAAACGGTGAAGCCCTTCTGATCCTCTGTGCAGAACAGGCACATCTCAAACGGTCTGTCATCGATGTTGTCCGCCCGGATCAGGCATGCAGGCTCCATCCTGCCGTTCAGGATATCCTTTTCCGTTTTTCCTTCATGAATGCGCAGAAGCAGCTCATCCTTCAGTCCGTATACGGCTTTCGGAGGTCTCTGCATCAGTTTTCCGTCCTCGATCGTCATGACCCTTGCCATGGTCTGCAGTCCGGAATAGCCATGTTCGACCTGCGGCTCATACACATAGTCGCTGACGCCGAACCATGCGCACATCACAGCCGCATCCGGCATGACATCCTGTCCCGCGCACTGCGCCGCATAGAAGTCGAAGCCGCGGTCAAGTTCCTTATACGGGCCGTTCGGGATGAATTCCAGATTGTCGAAGTCCATCTGACCGATGAAGTATACGTTCTGATAGATGTTTCTGAATTCATCCTCCTGCGGTTCAACGCCCTGCGGCGAGAAGAGCAGGAGCCAGTCATCACCGACCCTTTCCAGATCCGGGCATTCGACCATGAAGCCGAAATCGTCGTAACCCCTGACCTTCAGTTCACCCAGGAGTTCCCATCCTTCTTCGATCTGTTTGGACCGGAACAGCAGGAATTTCCCCTTTTTGTTCATATCCTGCGCGCCGAGCAGGAAGTAATAGCTGTCGTCCTCTTTCCTGTAGAACAGTTTCGGATCCCTCTGGTGCTCCGTATAGCCTTCAACAGGTCCGTACAGGATCTTGTCCTGTTTCGTGATGTTCCCGTCTTCATCCATGACGGCCAGCAGCTGGTAAGGCGTCCTCGTCCAGTCTTCATCCCTGTGGTTCCCGGTGAACGGGAGATACAGCTTGTCGCCGCAGGCAAACCCGCTGCCGCTGAAATCGCCTTTGTTGTCTTCATACCTGTCAGGTATCAGGGCAACGCCTTCATTCTCCCAGCGGATCAGGTCCGGTCCCGAGACATGGTACCAGTGCTTCAGGCCATGGACAGGCCCGTACGGGAACCACTGAAAGAAAAGGTGCCAGCGGTCCTTAAAATAGGAGAAGCCGTTCGTGTCGCCTAAAAGGCCTGTCACAGTCTGCACATGATACGTGCAGCGGTACGGTGAAGCAGAAACTGTCTCATGCAGCTGCTGCAGTTCGCCGAGTGCGTCCCTTGTCAGTTCGCGGTATCTTTCTTCCCTTGTCCATTCTTTCATCATTTTCCCCTTTCACGGTTCGCGTATTGTCGTTTCGCGGACCAGCAGTTCTGTTTTTATGATCCTGTGCTCCAGAGGTGCCGAAGCCCAGTCTTTGTTTTCTGTCCTGTCTTTCATCTGCCGGACAAGGAGGTCCATTGCCGTATCGGCCATCGTCCGGATATCCTGGTGGATCGTCGTGATCGGGATGACCGATTCACGGGAGATCAGCGAATCGTCGAAGCCGACGATCAGATAATCATCAGGCAGGTATTTATACCGTTTGAGTATCAGGTTGACCAGAACATAGGCGGCAGTATCGTTCGATACGAATATCCCCTTTTTCACACCGGGATAATTCTTTTCGATATCGGCCAGTATGGACTCCATTTTCGGTTTGATCTCCAGATATTCATTGCCGAGATAGGTCAGGTATTCCTTTGCGGGAAGCCCTGACTTCGCGGCGACGTTCCGGAAGCCCATGATCCTGCCGTAAGCAGGAGATACCTTATTCAGGTCTGCGTTGATATGGATCAGCATCTCGCAGCCGCAGGACACCAGATGCGATACTGCAGTAATGCCGCCTTCATAGTTATCTGAATTGACGCTGTTCACATACCTGTCTTCCCTTTCGATCGTCACGACCGGGATCCCCAGCTGACTCAGTTCTTCCGAAGTGCATGTATGCGAGATAACGATGATCCCCTCTGCTTTATATGCGAGGAGTTCACGGATCGCGCTGCGGTCACGTTCCTTATCGTTTTCCCCGTTGAATACAAGGAATTTGTAGCCGTGCTTTTCAGCCGTATTCAGAACGCATGAAAGAAGGTCTGCATAATAATGCATATGCAGATTCGGTACGATGATGCCGACGATCTCCGTTCTCCCGTTAGCAAGGACTTTCGCAAGTTTGTTTTCTTTGTAACCCACTTCCCGGATCGCACCTGCGATCCTGACCCTGGATTCCTCGGTCAGTGTATCAGGATGATTAAAGTATCTTGAGATCGTAGTCTTGGAAAAACCCGTTCGCTTTGCAAGATCCGCAAAGGTGACTTTTTTTTCTTTCATATACAATACTGCTGCCTCCATTGTAGCATATGTAACCGGTTATGTAACCGGTTACTTTATTCCGAATGCAAAAAAAGCGAAGACGTATTGCGCCCAATGCCGGTAAATTAAGGCAATTGACAAACGAAATGAATTAATCATGGTTCTCATCAATATGATGGGGACCATTTTTTCTTTTGAATTTGTTCTATCGGACTTGACAGAATGGTTAAAATCGGGGCCGCTTCGCGGC
>JAILQT010000123.1 GCA_024698805.1 Solobacterium sp. | reverse complement strand
GCCTTGTTTCCGTAAAATACTGATGCATGCCCAACTCCGTTCAACAGTTGATTATAGCACAGCCTCAGAAAGTAAGCTCAGTATCCTGCAGCGTGAATGCTTCTTTGTCTTTCTCATTCTTCCGACGGATGCGGATCGTTTCCGCGCTGCTGTAACCGATCGACTGCAGGAATCTGAGCATCTCGCTGCAGTGCGGCCTGATATCGAATACGATGTCTTCCTTGTCCTTCACAAGCTGCGCAAAGAGCTTCGTGGCGATCTTCTTGCGCCTGTATTCCGGCTTGACGTAGAGCGCTTCGACGACATTCAGATCGTCGTCTTCCTCACAGATCAGGTAGGCGATGAACCTGCCCTTGTCGGAAGCGGCGTACATCGTCGCGTAATTCAGGTAATCGCGCAGTTCTTCCTCTGCTGCGTCCGGATCGGCCTTTTCATGGTTCATGAATGCCAGGAAGTCCGCGTGCATGAAGGTGATATTGCGGTAGTTGTCTTCCGTTACGGCAATGATGCGGTAATCGTCAGCCTTGCTTCTCCGGATGCGCATGCCGCGGATCTCCTCATTCTCGGATCCGTATTCGATGCCGTATTCCTCACACCAGGCGATCGCCTTCGTGCGGTACGCTTCCTCTTCGAATTCGTGCCATTTGTCCGCGATATAGAATCGCTGCAGCACGGCCCGGAAGCGGCGGAAAGCACCCTTGCCCTTGATGGAATTGACGAGCCAGTCCCGCGTATTGCTTTCGGGATAATTCTCGGCGAAGTCGCGCATGATGCCGTACTGGTCGATCTCATACTTGTCAGGAAGCGCGATCAGGTCGTCCGTATCCAGGTCTTCGTCATCAAACATCTCGCCGTCAAAATGCCCGGAGATCCTGTAGACAAGGCGTTCTTCGGGTACATAGTAATACGCTTCAACTTCGTCATCCGCGCCATAGATGGCCTGGATCACTTCATCCAGATTCACTCTCATACATCATCCTCCACATATTTTTCGACAAGCCTGCAGGCGATGCGCACGCAGTCGGCGCATTCGCACAGGACCTTCCCTGTTTCGATCCCCTTGATGTCGCGGCATGCGACTGCCCCGGCCTGTTCCCTGAAATCCTTGACGATCTGTCTTGTGACGATATAGGTAGAGGCTTTGGAATCGGGCTTCTCAAGATTCACGCTGCTCTTTTTCATCCCGCACAGGATGCACGCCGCAGCCAGTGCGCCGCATGTGCCGTATGTGCATCCGAGGCCTGTGCCCAGGCCTTCGGTGATGCGGAACATCTCCGCCTCACTAAGACCGAAGTCCTCGCTGTATGTGCATGCGACGGACTGCGCGCAGTTATAGCCTCTGTTACGTTTCGCGATCGCGATATCTTCCCTGTTCATATCCTGCCTCCTGTATGTCGATTTATATTGTCTTTTTGTTATACTGTCCTGTCAGTCCAGCGGTCCGCTCATTCCGAAGAGGTAAACCCATTCACTGTCCGATGCCAGGAACGTTTCGATATCTTCATCCGGATCAAGTTCCTGATCCGTAAGGAAGGCATAGCGGTACCGGTATGTCCGCATACCGCCGGCTGCCTCCTCTTCCTTCTCAAACTGCCGGTCATACATATACCGCTTCGTTGCTGTGACCATTTCCGGTATGCCGAATCCGTCGCGCGAATTGTCCGTAACGGCAGTATACTGCCCGTATGTGAAAGCGAGGTATGTGTAGATCGGATCCCCTTCGACCGTATAATTGCATATCGTCACGGATGCGTCCTTTCCCGCTTCCGCATCCGCAAAGAAGCTGTCCCACAGGTCCTCATGCCGGATCCCGCTGAAGGAACAGATGACGATATCGTTCCTTTCAGAAGGATCTTTTGGGAGCGACAGCAGATAGGATTCCGCATCGAATTCCTTCCCTGTCCCTGTTTCAGGTGTCTCTTCTGTCAGATCCGCAGATGCCTGTGATCCGGACAGATCTTCCTGCACATGTGACTGCGGCGCAGTGCATGCACACAGTATGGTGCAGAGCGCAATGATCATTGATCTCTTCATATATGCCTCCGTATACCTGTACAGACGCTTTTCGACAGCCTTTATTACAGTCTATTATACAGTTTTTCCTGGACCTTGAACTGTTCTCAGATATTGATATCCGGTTTATTGTCCCTCTGGTAGGAACACCAGTTTGCGTTCTCGATGAGTTCTTCCCTTGCAAGCAGCTTCAGCAGTTCTTCCGTCTGCCCGCATTCCGTGATCTGGCTGCTGACCCTGCTGTAGAAACGCTCCATCTTCCTGTGATCGGAAAGCAGGCGCGGCAGCGAGAGCTTCCCGTAATAATTGGCTGTGAACAGCGTGACTGCCGAGATCGTCCCCAGTACGATCTTCAGTGCCGTCCGGTACAGGCCGACATCCCGTACAGCGATCACCGGCGCGATGAACATCCCGCCGCTCAGTATTTCGAAAAGGACTGCAGCGATGTACAGAAGGACACTGAATACCAGGGCAGTACTGACCGTGTTCTCACTGATCGCATGATCCCGTTTCGCCCGCTTCGCAGCCCATTCGTGATAGGCGCGCTGTTCTTCGACCCAGCAGCTGCGGACATCATAACTTGCGTCAGGCGGCGATCCGGCGCCCAGTGCATACAGGGCACACATGATCCAGGCAGTCTCATCCTGCTGCGTCCAGGACAGCAGGTCGGCAGCCTGCAGATCAGTGCCCGCATAGCGCAGATACATCTGCACGCGCGTGCATTCCGCAAGCGCCCTGTAGCCGATGTATTTATCATGACACCCGGAACGTTCGGCATACCGGCTGATCAGCCACGAACATACGAGCATGATGCCGCAGGCGAAGATCAGGCCGATCGCCTCTGCTTCGTCATACATGAGGAACGAGAATGTCAGCAGCGTCCCCGCCGCAGCCAGCAGCACCAGCACCCTTCTGTACCGCCTGGCATTCGCGGAACTCAGATCCCCGGCAGCCACGCTGACCTGTTCCAGGCGCAGAACCTTCGGGTCCTTTTCGGCGCCCTCAGGAAGCCTGTACCTGTCTTTGCGTGCTGCAGCCTGTGCCATGCGGTTGAAATCATCTGTTTTCTTCAGGATATCCATGACCGCTTCACTGTTTCCGTAATACTGCACGGTCCCGGCCGCGGAACTGCTTTCAGACGATGCGGCGACCACGATGACTTCCGTATTGTTTTCCGTGCGTGCCGGCATGCCGGAAACGGGACTGCAGCGGAAATACGCCTTTGCATCCGTATCCGTGTTTTCCCGGATCACCAGGACTACATGGCTGCGGGAAGCGATATAAAGATCCCTCTGCCTGAGCAGGTAAGCATCGGTGATGCCGTCTTCCGGGACCTTCTCCGTATAAGTGACTGGAAAAACATCTTCCGCCTCACTGCAGCAGGAAAGAAAGCTTTCCCTGTCGGCAGCACTGAGTCTTTCCGCATACGTTTCCTTACTGTACGGCAGTGCCGCAAGCAGCCGGATGCCGATCTCCTGCGCAGCTGCTGCACAGAGCCGCACCGCTTCTGTACCGGGATCCCCCAGCAGGATAAAGGGGGAAGCGGGAAAAGCGGACTGAAGCCTCTTCAGTTCGTTTCGGACTGCCTTATATACGGCATCCCGGTCTTTTTCACTGACCGCTGTCTCAGCGATCACGCCGATCACGACCGGTATCGTCTTTTCTGTTTTCACGGCTGCTCTCCTTTCCTGCTGTATTCGATGTGTCATAATCCATTGCCCGCCCTGTACTTCCAGCATACCGCATACACCGGAAGCCCGTTCTCATCCAGCAGGCTGCACCGGTCATAGCCGATCGATGAGATATGCGTTTCCGGCGTGAATTCCCGGAATTCAAAGACCGGTCTCTGATAGTCCGCCTGGAAATCGAGCGGGAACAGTGTCCATATCCAGGACGCATGACCGCTGCCTTCCGGTCTTCCAATCAGGAGATGCTCGGTATGGCTGCCGAGGATGACCTTCTGCGGTCTGCCGCAGGGGATCCTGCGCCAGTCTCCCAGAGAACTGTCATACAGGTATGTGATTTTGTTTTCGATATTCCCTTCCGCGCCGGCGGAGACGATCACCATCCTCTGCCCGTCCTGTGAAAGCGTCAGGGATTCAATGACCTCATGCGGCCTGTCCTCAAACCGATCATATCTGTCATCACGGACCAGCTCTTCCGGAAGCGGGATTGCAAATTCCCTGTCCCTGAAGGATGCAGGACCGCAGTCCGTATAGAATCTGTCATATCCATTTTCAAAATACAGGATCCTGTCCGTCATGGGCTCATAGAGATATCCCCTGTCCGGCGCATACTGCCCGTCTTCGATAAAGACTGCTTTCAGCCGGCATTCGCCCCGGCCTGCATATATCTGTGAGATGCGCATGCCGTTCTGCGCGAAGCAGACGACCGCATACGGATCATCCGGTCCGTTTCCCCTGCCGTTTTCCCGGAGCTCCAGCAGGATATATTTCCCGTTTGCGCTGACGCCCGTTACTCCGCAGATAAATTCACCCTGCAATTCCGGCTGCACCGTCCGCTCAAACTGTTTCCCGTCCTTCCTGTCCAGATATGCGACCCTGAGCAGCGTCGGCTCGTTCCCTGCATCCTGCACCGGATAATAGAACACCGTCGTTTCGAATGTATCCCGGAAAGCGCCGCCGGCAGGAAGCCGGGATGGACTGCCCGTAGGATCCGCAAGCGGAAGGACGCTGATCACGCTTTCCGGCAGCGGATCAGCCGGATCATGACCGGAGATAACGACCCCCATACCATTGTCAAGCCTGTACGTCCCGGGCAGTCTGCACTGCTTCATCAGTTCCCTGTTCATATCGTCCTGGAACGAATTCTCAGCCAGCGGAAGTTCCCATATCTTCGCATACGCAGCCTGCATCTGCGTGAAATCACGGTTCTGTGCGGCTTCACGGAAGCTTCTGTATATGGCCCTTCTTTCGGTATCCTCGGCGATCCTCGTTCTGGAAGACACCGGCACCATGAGCGTATAGGTCATCTTTTCGCTGTTTTCCTGCGGCACAGGCATGGCATAGCTGGACCAGCGGAATTCGGATGGCGAGAAGAATACCAGCCTGCGTGCCGCATGATCCGCATACAGGATCGGATACTCATGATGGATCACACCGTCTTCATCCCTCCATGCGTCTGCTTCATCCATTGCCACCGAACGCAGGACCCTGCCTGTATCCGGTTCCGTGATCTCGAGGAAACCACCGCTGCCGCAGCTGTGATCTTCCGGTATCTGTACACGGAACACATATTCCCCGGACGGCACAGACTCTTCATGTGCCGTTTCCGTATTCCCCTCTGCAATGCCGCAGCAGGCGCCGCTGCCAAGATCAAATCTGATCGTGCAGAAGACTTCATTGGGCATATCCGGGCACATCATTTCGTAAACAGCTGTTTCACCCTCTGCCCGGGCACTGCGGATCCGCAGGTCATTATCGCGGAGATACGAAAGAAGATCCTCTGTCAGATCTGCTGTTACGGCATTGTCCTTCAGCGTGATCCTGCCGCCTTCAGGCACCGGGGCTTCCGGATCGGGTGACGATTCTTCCCGGAAAAGCAGCAGCTTTTTCCGCAGTTCCGCGATCTGCCGGCTGCCGGGACGGTGGTATTTATACAGTGTTTTGAAATGCTCAAAACGGGCCTTCATGTCCAGGTCTGTCGTCTTCGCGCTTCGCCACAGGAATAATCCTTCATTGATGCATGCATCGAAATTGCCGGGATCCTTCCTCAGCGCCTGGTGCCAGCATTCCTCCGCTTTCTCATTCATACCGAGATCCAGATAGCTCATGGCCCTGTTGTTCAGCGCTTCCGCCGTATCGTTCGCCGCAAAGAAGGACTCACGCGGATATATTTCTCCCGTAAGGTCCTCATAGACCTCATCCAGCAGCTCCTCCATCGCCGCAAAGCTGCGCCATGTACCGGAAGGACCGTTTTCTTTCAGATAATAGTCCTGCCGGAAGGCCTCCGTCAGTTTTGCGGGAGGCTGGATCTTCCAGCTGAAGGGACTGCCGGTATCTGCGAAGAGGATATTGAAGGCTTCTGAGCCTTTCCTGCTTATGAGCCTGCCTGCATACATCGTCATGACGGTCAGGGCCCATGCGTAGACATCCATCCATTTTTCCGCAGCAGCGCCCTGCATCTGTTCTTCCGGACAAAAGGCAGGCGTATGACCGGCGGACAGAGGCTTCTCATGATCCTGCAGATGCGTCATTGCCCTGGCGAGGCCGAAATCGGCTGCTTTTGCGTCCCAGTCATTCGTCAGCAGGATATTGGCGGGTTTGACATCCTGGTGCACCAGACCGTTCTGATGCGCATACTGGAGGCCCCTGGCAGTCTGGACTGCGATATCCAGGATACGCTTACGGACATCCGTTTCCGATCCTTCATACAGTGTCCCGTCTTCGATCCTGTCCTGCAGGCTGCCGCCGTCCATCCATTCCGCAAAGACGGACGGTACGCCGGCGATCGAACGCACGTAAAAACAGGAGACGATATTCGGGTGCAGCCCTAACCGGATCCAGTTGTCGCACTCATCGATGAAGGCCTTCCTGCGGCGTCTGCCGCCTTCCGCAAAATACTGCGGCTGCGGCCGCTTCATCGCCAGGCTGATATCCCAGTTCCGGTTATACACGCGCCAGACGCTTCCCATCGCACCGCTTTTCGCATCCGATGTCACTTTGTAGATACCCGCAAACGTATCGTTTTTCCGGATCTTTTCATTGGAGAGCGCCTGCGTGCCGTCAGCACCGTCACTGCCCGTATCCTCATCCGCATCCAGTTTGGAAAGGCCGACAGAAAGAGAAGACGTTTCGTCTTCTTCGTTCCAGCCCGGCTGTGCTCTGTTTTTCATTCCGTCCGGGGATCCCGTCATTCCGGCCTCCTGTGATTATATATTCCTGTGCAGCAGCGTAAAGCCGCTTTCCGTTTCCTGCTCTTCATAGCGCAGGTCCTGTCTCTGTATGCCGAGCTCCCGGCATGCCAGCTGATAGACCAGCCGGTTCGGCCGGAACCGCCGGTAAGTTCGCAGTTCATCTTCCCTGCCGCGGTATTCATAGACTGCTGCAGCTGTCGCAGCCGATCTGGATTCCCCTTCATGGCAGCGCACGAGCAGCCTGTCACAGCTGAGGCTGTCCATGAATTCCTTCAGACCTTTCAGATCCTCCTGTTCCGGAAGAGGCCTTCCGTACGGAAAGCCTTCTTCATCAAATTCGGATGTCAGGTCATTGAACTTCAGCGCAAGCAGCTGCGTGACCCTTTTATCGTGCAGGAACGGGTCGTTTTCCTCATCTTTTGAGGAGATCGATATCAGGGCAGTATCCCCATCCGTTTCCGAAAGCAGGATATCCGCCTTCGCCTCACTGCAAATCTCGATGATCATCTGCCCTTATCCTCAGCCAAGCTTCTTCTTTGCCTTATCCCTGTAGTATACATATTCGGGATGTTCTTCGCAGATGCCGTTCCAGATATCGTACGCTTCTTTCATCATATCTGCATCTTTCAGGTACAGCGCTGCGTTATACAGAGCCGACGCATAATTATGGGCGTCTTTATAGGTCTTTGAAGCTTCGTAAAGCTGTCTGCGGTATTCTACAGACTCCCTGTACAGTTCCTGTGCTTCTTCGGCCCTGTCCTGCCTTTTCATGATGGAAGCCAGCTTGTCGCAGCTGCCGGCATAATGGTCCGTATAGCTTCTTGAGTCGGTCTGCAGCATGTATTTGCGGAAGATCTCGCGGGCACTGCTGTAGCCTTCGGCAGCCGGCGGGTATGCGCCTTTTGCCTTATGGATATCCGCAGCCTTCGTCAGGCTGACGCCGTAATCGTCCCATGCCTGCGGCGTTTTCATCTCATCGGCACTGATCCTGTCCAGTTCCAGCGCCTCTTCATAGAACCGCATCGCTTCATCGAAATTCTTTTCCGATTTGCGCACGTTGCCGAGCTTTGTCAGCACCGCGGAATAATCGCGTCTTTCGTGCGCATGCGGGGAAGTATGGTACAGCCTGTCGCGGATCTCTTTTGTCTTCCTGTAATAGTCCTCTGCGCCGGCAAGGTCTTTCCGGTCCCGGCACAGGTCGCCGAGACGTTCGTAGGCAATGGAAAGATCGCGCCGGGCACGGTCTGTGGAGATCTCGGACGTGAGCTTTTCATAGATCTTACAGGCTTTCTTATAGCAGTCCCTTGCGTCATCGTACCTGCCCTTTTCCCTGTACAGACTGCCGAGCCGGTTCAGGATCAGCGCCTTGTCGCGTTCCGTCTCACGGATGCCGACCTCTTCCTCAAGCACATCGCAGAAAGCGAGCGCTTTCTGTACGCTTTCGAGGGCCTCATCCATCTTCCCGTTTATTTCCTTCTGCATATCCGAAAGCTTGCATAAAGCCCTGAAATACAGTGTGCCCCAGCCTTTATGCTCATCCGGGTCATGGTTCCTGTTATATTCCGCCAGATACTGATCCGCCAGCAGCTTCTGCCACCGTACCGCTTCCGTCTGGTCTGCCTGGACGCCGTCGCCGTTCCGGTACATATCCGCGAGCTTCGCCGTCGCTTCGGGACACGGCTTCGCATCCGTTGCGGCGGATACCAGCAGCTCCAGGGCGGTCCTGCTGTCTTTTTCGACGTCGATCCCCGTCAGATAGGCAAGGCCGATAAAGAATCTGTGCTGTGCCGAACCGTCGTTCTTCTTTTTCGCGATCCTTTCCAGTGCATCGATGAACGTCTGGTTCACATCCGCTTTGGAATGTTCATCTTTCAGGTCTGTGATCACGTTGTATTTGAATTCATCGTGCCGGACAAGCTCCTGCGTGTCGAGGCGCCAGTCCTTCCCGTCCTTTTTATCTTCATCCCGGTAGAGCTCAACGGGCACGACAGCGAAATCATCCGCTTTCGCGCTGCGCTCCATGGCCATCTTATACTCTACGCGCATGACGTAGTTGCCCTTCTCGCCGAGATGCGGCGTCACCGCCATGGCAAACAGGGAGCTCTTTTCAAAGGCGTCCCGGATGGCTTCGTTGAAGCCTTCGCCCGGGACGAGGAACTCGTCGTACCAGATCGCGATATCGCGGAATTCCTTATTCCCGTGGATCATCCGCATCAGTCTCTGCGCATGGGCCCTGTCCTTCTTCCGGTAGCTCAGGAATACATACGCATCGAACGCATTGCGGACCTTTTCCGCCAGTTCGTCGCCGACAAGAACGGACCGCAGGAACCTTTCCAGGACTTCCTCATACGGTGTTGCCGTACGGTCCGGGTCATATCGCCGTACGACCTGGATCTTGGCGCATGTGTTGGAGAACTCATAGCCGAGCCTGTCCTCCATCATGATCGGCAGTACCGGTATGTGGTTCTTCAGCGCCATCGGCAGCTCGACAAGCCTTGCGCGGTTGTCCTCATGCAGGAAGACGGAAGTCACGGCGATCACGACCAGCTGCATCTCATTCAGCAGGGCTTCAAGTTCCTCTTCGTCATACGGTCCATCGGGTGCGGGATCATACCAGATCGAACAGTTCGAAAACTGCAGGATATCCTCGGACAGGATCCCGAACGCATGTTCAAAGTTCTTCGGATGACACGTAAAATACACCCTGGGCTTGCCCGAGGTCTCACTGTTCCCCCTGGTCTTGTGTTTCAGTTCGATCATACGGATCCTTTCCTTCGTCTTCACGGCTGTGAAGACAGAGTTTTGTGTTTCAGGTTCTCAGTCGAGTCTGTAGATACGGAGGCCGTCAAACCGCTTCAGGAGTTTGAGCATGGAATTGAAGGGTCTCCAGTCCTTGTCCTGGTCCTGCACGGACAGGGACAGGTAATGTTCGCGGATATCCTCCGTCGTCACGGTGCCGTCCATCGCGAGCTTGTGGCAGCGCATCTGCTCACGCCTCGCCTGACGGATCTTCTTCGCCTCTGCAGAGTTGTAGTCGATTTTAGCGGGCAGTTCCAGCGTCTCATAGTCCGTACCGTGCGTCCAGCCCATCATCTGGTGGTCGCGGATCCATCTTTCATGTTCCATCGGCGCGAAGACGGCAGCCTGCTCGGGCGTGAATTCCGTCACCATCTCGTAATCGACAGGCTTGTCGGTATAGAAGCAGTTGATCGCATCAAGATAGCGGCTGAAGCTCTTTGCGCGGTTCAGCGTACTGAGCTGGTATTCCAGCGACAGTGCTTCGTACTGGCGTTCAAGTTCGCTGATCGGCGTATCCTTGTCCTGGTGCCTGCCGTGCAGGGATACGGCAAAATCATATAAATGCAGGAAATTCGAACTGGAGAGGAAAACATGCTTGTTCCTGCGGTTCGATTCGCGCATGTCCGGCACGATATGCAGGGGGATCTCCGATGTATCGACGATCTTGCGGATATCGGCAGCGAAGCGCTGTTCCTTTTCCGCCATGTCGCTGTAGGCTTTCAGACGCGGTGCGTCGCCCTTCTCGCCGCCGATCTCCCATTCCCTGTATTCCTTCTGGAACGCGTCGATCTTCTCGCGCTCGGCTGCGTCATAGTAATAACATGCATGTACGGCATTGCCGGCGAAGTCGAAATCCACCGCCATCGGATGCAGTTCCGTCCTGGAGTTGCGGCCGTATGCCGTCCTGTCCCAGCACTGCAGTTCGTCGCACAGCATCAGCATATACGCAAGCGGGTGGTCCTCCATGCGCAGCGGGGCCTTTGCGTTCTTTTTATCTTTATAGAAAGAGATCGAGAATTTGAACAGGCTGTTGTGCAGCATGATCGCCGACAGCGCGTCCACATGCATGCGGCCGATCGCGTCAATGCCGATCGATCTTTCCATCTCCCGGTACAGCCGGCACGCGCTGAAGAACGCATGGTCCATGAAATAGCCGAATTCGTTCGGGGCTGTCGGTTTCCTTTCCAGGACGTCCCGCATCTTCTCTTCCGTAAAGCCATACCGCTCGCCGAGCTTTGCGGCGATATCGAACGCAAGCAGGTCCGTCGTGCTCGCAAAATCCCTTTTGTACAGTTTCATGAACTGCTTCCTGGCCTCGTCGCCGAGCTTTGTGAGCACGTCGATGTCATGATAGGCGATATACAGGCTGCCCCGTTTCTGCCGGTTGACTTCGAAATAGGACATGACCTGTTCAAACGGGAGCTCGAACGGATAACCGATATCGTGGAAAAGCGCCGTCATGCCCCAGTATTCCAGATACAGGTTGGCCGCCTTCCTGTCATCCGCCTTCTTCCTCTCATCGGTGCCGATCCCGTAATACTCCTTGAATCTGCGGCGGTATGTGCTGTTTGTCTCATAGATCGCCAGACCGAGCGTGAATACATATACCGAATGGGAATAATGGTCCCTGTGCTTCATGAGCAGCGAACTGCCGTTGGATTCAAACTCCGAGAGGAGCTCGACCATCTTCTTGGATTTGCCGTAATGGCCGAAGAAGATCTCCAGATAACAGTAATAGACGTCATAGGCATCTTCGGCAACGCCGGAATCGATGAAGCGTTCCAGCGCCTTCTCCAGACACAGGCGGTTGATATCCATCTGCATATTGTAAGGGATCTGGTTCGGCTTCAGGCTTGTGCCCAGCAGCACGCCCTTCGCCTTTTCCTTCTTCTCAATTGCCGCGTCGAACTTCAGTTCTTCACAGCGGTTATGCAGAAAACGCAGTGACGCGGATTTCAGATCTGTCTTTGCGAGTCCGCCCGAGTAGAGCACAGGCTGTGCGGGACCGACGTCCCTGCCGTACTTCCTCAGATTCTCTTTTCTCATTTTCTCCAGTGCCGTATATGCCATGACCGTCTCCTTTCACATTCCCGAATTCATGCGTTAATACATTTTGCACAGGCATTTCCGTTGCCTTCATCTGTATTTCATTATACAGAAAAATTCGATAATATAAGTCAAGTCCTTTTTCAGAGAATTAGGAGAGTTCTCTGTTTCGCGTGGCGAGCCACGACGAAAACAGGAGAAACTCTCCTAATTTGTTTTCGATTGCTTTATAATGCGCTTAGGAACGGTATAATTCACCGCTCTTGGACAGTGCATAGATTATGACCAGTAACTTATGCGCTGCAGCTATATTGGCAGCTTTGGACTTCAATGGGGATTGAGACTGCTGCCTTTTCTTTTGGTTGAACAGATAGATCTGATCATTCTTTTTTAGGCGGTAATTGCACGATGCGCCTAAGTAGAGAAGACATCTCAAATGTCTGTTTCCCTTTTTCTCAATCGCCAGATGTATGCCGTCCACATCTCCTGACTGTCTGATCTTTGGATTAAGACCTGCATATGCCGCTATTGTGTGTCTGTTTTTGAATCTGCTCATGTCTCCCAGTTCTGCGATCAGTCGGGCTGCCAGGTTTTCTCCGATTCCCACAATAGACATAACACAAGGGAAGTATGAGACCTCTTTGGCTTCGCTGACCAGTTGCTGCAGTATGGTGTCACACAGTTCCATCTGTGACTGCAGTTCTTCAATCATTTTCGGAAATCTGAGGACTTCAATTTCATCCGGATCCACGCCGGAATAACAGTGCAGAGCACACTCATACATCTTTTCCACAACGCCGGTGATAAACTTGGATTTATGATCTGTCTTCTTCTCGATCGCTTTTACGATCGTTTCTTTGCGATGCTTTATCAGAAGTGACGGATGCGGATATTTCTTCAGGATTTCCATCGGCACAGGGTCATACAGGCTCCTGCTGCCTTTGAAACACTTGTCCAGCCGGGGATAAATGATATCCAGACAGCTTCTGAAATTCACTTTCCGCATTCTGAGATGCACCAGTTCAGCTTCATAATACCGATTCAGCGTTCTCATCTTTTCGAATCTGGCATCCTGTTTATAGTAGGGCAGAAGCTTTTCGTCTCCATAATAAGCATTTGCGATATGGGTACAGTCGAGATTGTCAGTCTTATTACCATGAAGATTGGTCTGTCTGTATTTGGCTGACAATAAGGGCGTGATGATGTAATACGACATTTCATGGTCATTCAGATATTTCTGAAGGCAGCGATGATACACACCTGTGGCTTCAAATACCACCGTCACTGTTTCAGTGTCTGCTTTTTCTTTGAGTTTCTGAATGCAGTTGTTCAGATCCGCAAATCCTTCGATGGTGTCGTGCAGCACCTTCGGCTTGCGGAATGGCTTGCCTTTTTCGATAAAAGGCTGGTAGTGGCAGCTGCCTTTGGAGACATCCACCGTTACAATTGATCCTTTCATAGGAACCTCCCTTTGTGCATATATCCCGGCAAGACTTCCCCGCTCCCTGCATCAGCCCATTTTTCTGGGTTATATACGGCATCACAGTATGAATCCTTTGCGTGCTCATTTCGATTAATCGGACGATGATACTAGAGGGAAGCAGAACGTTTTTTTTGACTGACTCGCGGTTACACCGGGTCTAAAAAACGCGACGTTCTTACTTTGCCCGGACCTTTACTGACTGTATGCCTACAGCAGAAAGGCCAGGAACATCTGGTGATCCTGACCACTTCATCATATATGGTTGTAGAAATGTTGGGTTCTACTATGATCAGGTACAGATCTTCCTGATTTCATAATAGAAAAAACGCATTGTCCCCGCAGAAACAGATGCGTTTATCCTTTCCCTTCCTGTTTGCGCTTTACACAGGCAGCGCCCGGATCAGAAGCGCCAGCGACTGGCCGACGCCGCTGCCGGTGTTGAAGCCGAAGATGCGGCAGCAGATCCCGTCGATGATGAACAGGATGACCAGCACGGCGCAGAGGATGACCTGCTTGCGGGTGCTCAGCGAATGCATGAAGCCGCGCAGTCTCGGACCGGCCACATAGATACCGAAGCAGCCGCCGATCGCAAAGGCGATCAGGCCTGCCAGGCATATCCTGCCGTTCAGGTTCAGGAACATCTCCTTATAGTCCCAGTACGACTTGTTGTAGATGAAATCCAGCCAGACGCTGCTGAGATATTCCAGAATACCGCACAGCAGGATCATCAGCGAGATCATTTTCGGCTTGTTTTCCTTAAAGCGGCTGAGGAGGAAGATCATCAGCACGCCGCCGTTTCCGTAGATCGGCAGCCACGGACCGTACATCGTGCCCCGGTTGACGAACTCCTGGTGCTGTACGAGGTGCAGGCTCACTTCCCATACCCAGCCGATGAAGCAGAAGACAAAAAACATGAAGATATAGTCCTTCACCGTATAGCCGGTCTCCAGGATCATCTCTTCCGGTGTCTCGAGGATATGGCCCTTCATCCGGTATTCCGGCGCCGCGGAAGGTTCATCCACGTATGCAGGCCTGTTGAATCCCTCTTCGATGAAGAAGCGCCTGTCCTCATCCGTGATCCTTTCACGCAGGCAGAAATAGATCTCCGCTTCGAGCTGCGTCTTGACCGGCACGGTCACAAGCAGGCCTGCTGCCGGTATGGCTTCCAGCAGATACAGGTAGATATACGAAAGTTCTGTCAGGAAGATCCTGAACTTGCAGCCGTCGGTCATTCTCTTCGAGAGCCTTTTTGCGTCCCGCCATGAGATGTTGGGATTCTCCGCGACGATCAGCGGGACCATCTTGTACTGATAGCCTTTGTAGATGCCGCCGATGACCGTCAGGTTCCACAGCATCAGCACGAAGTTGTAAATGAACTTGACGCGGACGATGTTCCGTATGTTTTCCCTGTGGAAAGGCGCAAGCACGCGGGAGAACTTCACCTCTTTCGCAAAGCGGTTCTCCATCGCATAGCGGTACTGGCCTGTGATCAGCGCGGTCTGGATCACATTGCGGATCATGAAAGCCAGGACTGCCGCAAGGACAAGCCATGCGATCACCTCCCACGGGTTCCTCTCCACATACGCCATATTCGCACCAAGCAGTTTTACGAGCCATGTCTGCGAACGGGTGATGCCGTCCACGAGGGAACTGACGGCTTCCGAATCCAAATCGGCCAGCTTCTGGGTCAGCGTAAAATGTGTCAGGAATTCTTTAACGATCCCGGTATTATTCGGCAGGAACTCATTCTCCAGGCCGAGGACTGCATCCGCCAGATTAACAAAAGATGCCTGGGATGCATTGGATACGCCGATGAACGCAAAGACGAAGCCGACCATCACGAGCCGCAGCCATGAAGTGAACCCCTTGCGGAATGTCGTTCCCCACGTACGTCTCCTGATCTCACGGATATCTAGGATATCCGTAATATTTTCTGTATTGTTTTCCATGCGGGAATTCTACCACATTCTTACGGGATCGGGATACTGACTTGCAGTCCTGCGATAAGAAAAGAAGTGCTGCATGCACTTCCTGTCCTTTATTCAGTGTTCATTCAGTTTTCTGACCTTATCCAGATCATGTGCCGTGATATGGCAGTACCCGCCGGGATTCTTTTCGAGATATCGCTGATGATATTCTTCTGCTTCACAGAATACTTCCAGCGGCAGGATCTCGGTATGGAAAGCAGAATGCTTTTTTCTTTCTTTATAAGTGTATGTCAGGATCAGCGGCAGGTCGGCAGGATCGCTGTAATAGATGCCGGTGCGGTACTGGCTTCCCCTGTCATTGCCCTGGCCGTCCTCCTGTTCGGGATGTATGACCGTAAAGAATGCCTGCAGGAGCTTCTCCAGCCGGATCACAGCCGGGTCATAGGTCACCTTTACAGTTTCCGCATAGCCGGTATCCCCGCGGCAGACATCCGCATAGACGGGATCCTGCGTATGGCCGTTGGCGTAGCCGGCCTTTGTGTCAATGACGCCCTTCAGGATGCGGAAGACGCGTTCCGTGCCCCAGAAACAGCCGCCGGCGAAGTAAATGACTTTCGCTGTCTCCTCCGGTGCATCATCCGCGTATACGTTCCCGCCCCGGACTTCCGTAATAGTCTGACCGCTCATGACAGCCTTTTGTAGAGCCAGTTGCCGAACATCTGCACAGCCTGGACGAAGACGATCAGGATCACGGAACAGATGAACAGGTACGACGTGTTGTATGCCTGGTAACCGTAGCGGATCGCGATATCGCCGAGTCCGCCGCCGCCGACCGTGCCGGCCATTGCCGAGTAGCCGACGAGGCTGATCGTCAGCAGGATGATGCCGTTGACCATGCGGGGGATCGATTCCTTGATATATACCCGGAAAAGGATCTGCAGGTCGGATGCGCCGAAGGAGCGTGCCGCTTCGATGACGCCGGGATCTGTTTCCCTGAGGCTCGTTTCGAATACCCTTGCGATATACGGGATCGCGGAAACGGTCAGGGGTACGATCGCAGCCGTCGTGCCGATCGACCTTCCTGCCACGAAGCGCGTGAACGGAATGATGATGACCAGCAGGATGATGAACGGGAACGAACGGAACACGTTGACGATGAAGCTCAGGACCTCATAGACAAGCTTGTTCGGCCGCAGCCCGTCCGGTGCCGTGAGCGTCAGGACGATCGCGGGGATGAAGCCGAGTATGACGGACAGCAGTGTCGACCAGAATACCATATACAGCGTCTGCAGCGACGCATTGATGATCACATCCATCATGATCAGAGTACCTCCCAGATGACGCCGACCTTATCGAGGTATGCGAGGACCGCGTCTTTGTCTTTTTCATCGATATTCAGTACGAGCGAGCCGTACACACTGGAGCGGAAATCTTCCAGCTTTGCCCAGCAGATGGAGAAATCGATCTGCAGCTCCCGCGCCATCATCGTGATGACGGGATCGGAGCTCTTGTCCGTAAAAAACAGCTGGACGTTGACCCCCTGCTGCGGCAGCAGGCCGCTTTCTTCCTGCAGGAACGATTTGACTTCGCGGATCGGCTTTACGAAGAGCTCTTCCGGCCTTCCTTCCGCGAGGACGACGCCGTCTTTCATAAAGGAGACGCGCTGGCAGATCTGCTTGACGACCTCCATCTGGTGCGTGACGACGATGACCGTGATCCCCATCTTTTCATTGATCTCCTGCAGGAGCGCAAGGATACCCCTCGTGATCGCCGGGTCAAGGGCAGAGGTGGCTTCGTCGCACAGCAGTACGCGCGGATCGAGGACGAGCGCCCTCGCGATCGCGACCCTCTGCATCTGGCCGCCGGAAAGCTCGGAAGGCCTGGCGTGGATCTTCTCCTCGAGACCGACCAGCTTCAGCAGCCCCGTGATCTTTTCCCTGGCTTCGGGAGTCCTGGTCTTCATCCCCCAGAACTTCATCGGCAGCGCCACGTTGTCGTAGACATCGAGGCGGTTCAGCAGGTTGAAGTTCTGGAAGATCATGCCCATCTCTTTCTGCAGAAGGCGCAGTTTTTTCGGGTCGTCCCGGCTGACGGGCGTACCGTCTACGGTGATGGACCCGGACTGGTAATCCTCCAGGCCGTTGATGCATCTGAGGAGCGTGGATTTGCCCGCGCCGCTCTGGCCGATGATGCCGTAGATCTCGCCGTCATTGATCGTGATGTCGATGCCCTTCAGCACCTGGAGATCGCCGAAATTCTTCTTTACGTTTTTTAATTCGATCATTTTTCCACCCCCTGCATGATGCAGCGGTACCTGCGAAAGGCACCGCCGCAAAAGTTCTTTTTGATTTAACCGTTGATATCCGAGATCTTTTCCGGATCAGTCGGTGCGCCGTTCAGAAGACCGATTGCATTCAGGAAATCGATCGCGCGGCCGTAGTTGTCCGTGTCGTTGGGAACACCGATCGCTGCGCCGTCGGGGATCTCTTCCAGGGATGCGTATTTCTGTGTGTAGACGCCCATCGGTTCGATGTGGACGCCGACTGCTGCGACAAGGTGCAGGCCCCTTTCCTCATTCTGGTTGTTCAGGTAACCGAGTGTCTGGAAATAGTTGGCATCCAGTTCGCCTTCTTCAAGGGACGTATTCGGCAGGACATAGTCTGCGAATTCCATGACTTCAAGCTCCCAGCCGTGTTCTGCCAGGACGTCTTTGATCACATTGTTGAGGATCTCCGCATGCGGGACAAGTGTTGCACCGACAGTGATCTTTTTGTCATCGCCCGCATCGGGGATCTCGCCGCCGCTGACTTCTTTGCCCTCGGCGTCGATGAACGATGTGATGACGGAACCGCTGTATGTATCCGCGATATACGCCTTGACGTCTTCGCTTGTGATCGCTGCGACAAGTGCCTTTGTCTTGTCGGTGTCTTCACTGCCTTCTTTGACTGCCAGATAGTTCGTTCTCTTAACGCTTGTCTCCGTGTCGAACTCTTCGATCGCGATCGCCGGGTTCGTTTCGTTCAGCTTCGCTTCAAGCGCATAGTTGCCGTTGATGACTGCGATGTCAAGATCCGGCAGGTTCAGCGGCAGGTTGGCTGCTTCGATCGGCGTGATCTTGTAGCCGTGGGGATTGACAGATCCCTCTGCTGCGGAAGACGCTGCGGATGACGCTGCGCCTGCAGATGATGCCGGTGCGGAAGACGAGCATCCTGCGATGCCTGCTGCCAGTGCAGCTGCTGTTAAGATTCTGATTGTTCTGTTCATGCGTTTCCCTCCTTTTTCTTTCTGCTTGAAAAGGAATGCCAGCGGTAATAAAAAACTGCGTCCTGTATAAGGACGCAGGTATGCGTGTTACCACCTTACTTCAAAATGACCTCACGATCACTTCCTCTTCAAGTACGCTGAATGATATCAGATATACTCTATGCCTGTAACGGGGCAGTCCGCCGCTGTCTACATATCGACAGCAGGGCTCCGAGACCATGTTCATCTGACACTTCACTGTCCCTTCCCAGCAACCGGGACTCTCTTTGAGCTGCCTGTCAGACTACTCTTCTCTTCATTGCCGATAACATAATGATACAGCGTAAAGAAAGAATGTCAAACAGTTTTCATAGACTGAAAACTCTTTCATTTACAGATCATCAGAACTCTGCGCGGCCGATCAGGTACCGCATCTCCGCACCTTTGGAGATATTGCCTTCGACCTTCATCTGGCCGTTGACGAACAGCTTGTCGGCGGATACATGTCCGGCTGCCATATTGTAGAGATTGTCGATATTGGCGCTGATGGATACGTCTGCGCCCTCATAGCTGTACGGAGCCATCTCCATGCCTGCCTTCGTGAATTTCAGATAGAACGTGCCTTCACCCGGGCCTTCGATCCTGACCTGGCAGACATTGTGGTAATCATCCGGCTGCTGCGCAAGGTAAGCCATGCGGGTCT
This sequence comes from Solobacterium sp., assembly GCA_024698805.1. GTDB lineage: Bacteria > Bacillota_I > Bacilli_A > Erysipelotrichales > Erysipelotrichaceae > Bulleidia. The sequence continues at coordinate 4,101 of JAILQT010000123.1, read as the reverse complement.
CCTCAAGGTCTTCATAAACGACCTTCAGCGCTTCATAGGCATCTTCGAACGTGACGTTCGGATCGAAGCCGCTGCCGCAGATATCGGAATACATCCGGATATAGGTCTGGGCGGATTTGTCCCAGGAAAAGTCTTTGCGCATGCAGCGGTCGCGCAGGACCTCGAATACCTTATGCTCGGCAAAATATACCTTGATCGCCGCATCGATCGCCAGCATCAGGGCTTTTGCGCTGTAGGTGCTGAAGGAGAATCCGTCGCCGATGCCGTCAAAGTCGGAATACGGACGGACCGTATCCTTAAGGCCGCCGGTCTCATGGACGATGGGGACCGTACCGTAGCGCATCGCCATCATCTGGGAAAGACCGCACGGTTCGAATGCGGAAGGCATCAGGTAGAAGTCGGCGCCGGCGAACACCTTCGCAGCCATCTCTTCCGTATATTTATCGGAGAAGCCGAACTGCCCGGGATACCTGCCGATGCATTCATTGAAGAAATCGACATACTTCTTATCGCCCTGGCCGAAGATCACGAGCTGGACGCCCTTCTGCATGATCTCAGGCAGGAGCTCGCGGATCAGCTCAACGCCCTTCTGCTCAACGAGTCTTGCGACTACGGCAAACAGCGGCCAGTTCTTCTGCTTTTTGAGGCCGAACGTTTCCTGGATATATGCCTTGCATTCCTCCTTGCCCTTTTTGTCGTCGGCAGTGAAATTGCACGGGATCCTCCGGTCTTTGCCCGGATCGTAATGGTCGGGATCGATGCCGTTAAGGATGCCGTACATCTTGGATTCGATCATATCGCAGACGCCTTCGAGGCCCTTGCCGAACTGCGGCGTATGGAGCTCCCTTGCGTAAGTCGGCGAAACGGTCGATACCGCATCCGCCATCAGCATCGCGCCCTTCATCAGGTTCACGTCGGACCTGCCCTGGTATTCATAGGCCAGCGCACCCTGGTACCAGCCCGGATCCAGCGCAAATGTAGTCGTCATCTCATCGGCGCCGAACTGTCCCTGGTAGGCGATATTGTGGATCGTATAGACAGTGCGGATATTCCTGTAATCCGGACGCCTTGCCTGGTCATCCTTCAGATAGATGACACAAAGTGCAGTCTCCCAGTCGTTGCAGTGGAGGATCTCCGGCACGAAATCCAGCCTGTCCATGACGTCGATGACTGCCTTGGAGAACCAGGCGAAGCGGAACTTGTCATCGTCATAGCCGTACAGTTTGTCCCTTAAGAAGAGCTCTTCGTTATCGATGAACCATACCGGCACGCCGTTCAGCTCGCCTTTGAGCAGGCCGCAGTACAGATCCCGCCAGCCGAGACGCACCCTGAGGTCGCACACATAGCGGACCTGGTCCGCAAACCTTGTTTTGACGCATTTGTAATACGGCGTGATGATCTCCAGTTCATTGCCTGCTTTCTGCAGTGCAGGAGGAAGGGAAAAAGCCACATCCGCCAGTCCGCCGGACTTGGAGAACGGAGCGCATTCACTCGTCACAAAAAGAATTTTCATATTTACCCCTTTTTCATTGTCAGGAAAGACGCACGCCTGCATCTTTCAGTCTGCTGTATCTATTATAGCGTTTATCCGGCTTTCAATGTCCCCTATTTGGGCAGACTGCGCTGTATGCGCAAAAAAAATGCAGCCGGAGCTGCATTTTTGACTTATTTATTGAAGAATACAGGGATGTCGTTGTCGAATACGGGCTCGTTGTCCTCGACCTGGCTTACTGTCTCATTGACAACAGGTGCAGCCTGCGGCTTCACTGCAGGTTCCTGGTTCATGACTGTCGGCTTCGGCAGGTCAAAACCTGTAGCGATAACGGATACGATGATGGAATCACCGATCTTGTCATTGATCGCAACACCGAAGATGATGTCGATATCGTTGCCTGCTGCTTCTCTGATATATTCAACTGCTTCACTTGCATCATAAGCGGACATGCTGGAGCCGCCTGTAACGTTGATGATCGCAGATTTTGCGCCGTCGATCTGTGCTTCGAGCAGAGGGGACTGGATCGCTCTTTCTGCAGCTTCCTTCGCCTTCTCATCACCGTCGGCCATACCGATGCCGAACAGGGCGGAACCCTGTCCTTCCATGACGGACTTGATATCCGCAAAGTCGAGGTTGATCATTGCGGGAACAGCGATCAGGTCAGTAATCGTCTGGACGCCCTGACGCAGGATGTTGTCAGCTTCCTTGAATGCATCTTCAAAAGGAATATGGCCGATAACTTCCAGGACCTTGTTGTTGGATATAATGATCAGGGAGTCAACATATTCTTTCAGCTGTTCCAGACCCTGTTCAGCCTGGACCATTCTTCTTCTTCCTTCAAAATTGAACGGCTTTGTGACGATACCTACTGTCAGGCAGCCGAGTTCTTTCGCGATCTTTGCGAATAAAGGAGAAGCACCTGTACCTGTTCCTCCGCCGAGACCTGCTGTCAGGAAGATCATGTCCGCGCCTTCCATGGCTCTGCGGATCGAGTCTTCACTCTCAACTGCAGCTTTTCTGCCGTTATCGGGATTTCCGCCTGCGCCGAGTCCTTCCTTACCGAGCTGGATCTTGTTCGCTACAGGGGAAACATCAAGTGCCTGCAGGTCTGTATTCGCTACAAAAAATTCAACACCCTGAACACCTTCCTGGACCATACGGTTGACTGCATTGCTGCCAGCACCGCCAACGCCGAATACCTTGATCTTTGCGACCTGGTTGTAAGTTAAGTCTGCCATTACATCTACCTCTCCAATTTATTTCTTTCCTTCCAGAAAGATACCCTTCAGTTTGTTTGTCAATGTATCTTCCTTAGTTCCGTCTGCTGTCTTGTCACGGTAGGATACCGCTCTGACAAATGCATCCATATCCAGGCTGTCATCCGTATAACCGGTGATTGGCAGTCTGTCCTGATATGCATAGAACAGACCCAGTGCAGCGCTGAGACCTGCATTCCTGCCGCCCAGTGTCTCAGGGATGTAGACCTTGGTCTCCGCGTTCAGTCTTTTCTGCAAAAGCTCGCTTAAACCTTCGGTCTCGCCGCCTTCACCCGTTATCATAACAGCAGTTTCACCTGCTTGCAAGATTGGAATACAGGATTTCTCGATCGCGGCGAGCCATGCGTTGACTCTTTCCCGTATGCAGTCAACGAGTTCCTGCTCGCTGATCGTACGGGTCTCGCCCTTATATGCCCAGATGTGGACAGGGTTGCTTGAACATACTTCCTGGTTCAGCCGTGCGCAGTACTTGACGAGTTCGATCGCTTCTTCGGAATTGATGCCGTAGTTCTCGATCAGAGGCGCAGCCAGCGAACCGAGGCCCTGCGGTACGATCGTTCCGGTCGTCAGCCTTCCCTGACGCAGCAGGCCGAGCGTTGTCGCTTCCCTTTCCATCTTCAGGATGATGACCTGGTGATTGATCGCCTGCTCGAACAGTGCGGCTTCCTTACCTACCGCATATATATCAAGGAAGACATCCATGATGGATATGCCGGCATTCTCGACACACCGGACGAGCTGGTATGCGAATTTCTTTTCCACGCACAGCAGGTCGATATCGACCGTGAGGGACGTGCATCTCTCCCCGATCGGCAGCCTCCTGCTCGTAATGCCGTTTACCGTATATTTGACGCATACAGCCTGGATCAGTGCCAGCCTGCTGTCGATCTTCGTCTGCGATGCCTTGGAGATCGCGTTCCTTATATCCTGCGGCGTGACCGTCGGGTCGATGCCTTCCACGTCGACTGTGGATTTCAGGGAATAACGCCTGATCCCGAATGAGGGGATCGCGAGAATGACTTTCTTTATTTCTGCACCGAGCTGCTTGCGGCAGGCTTCAAGTGCTTTCCGGATCGCTGCGGTCACTGCTTCTGCATTCGTTACGCCGTTGTAACTGACGCCGTCGCAGGCAACACGTTCAACTTTAAGAATATTGAATCTGGTATTAAAAAATTCACCTACTACCAGCCTGACTTCATGATCGGCAGCTTCCAGTGCCGCGAAAATCTGCTTATCAGCCACAGTTACTCTCCTCCTACTATATAGGTACGGGTGTAATACCTGACATCCAGCCAGGATCACATCCTCTCATTGTTGAAACTGTTAGAA
>JAILQT010000122.1 GCA_024698805.1 Solobacterium sp. | reverse complement strand
AAGATAGGCGACCTCTTCCGGTCTGCCGTATCTCCTGACGAAGATCTTTTCCGTCTCTTCCTGCAGAAAGTCTTCCGGATATCCTTCCAGTTCTGCTTCCGTTCCGATGAAGCCGGGGGCTACAGCGTTGACATGGATATACGGCCCCATCTTCATGGCCAGATTATGCGTCAGGGAGTTCAGCGCTGCCTTGGATGCATCATAATCAAAGCTCATCGGATAGTAGGTATTGATTCCGTTGGTCGAGGAGATGTTGATGATCCTGCCGTACTCCTGTTCCAGCATATGCGGATATACCCTGCGGGCGCAGTTGTATGCCCCGACGACGTTGACGTCCAGGGTCCTGCGGAATTCATCCGCTGTCTTCAGATGGAAGAGGTTGGACAGATCGACTGCAGCGTTGTTGATGAGGATATCAACACCCTGCATATCCCTCTCAACGGCTGTGACCATTGCATCGACTTCTTCCTCTTTCGAGATATCCGCCTGAAAGGTCATGCATTGAACGTTACAGTCACGTATGATCGTTTCCTTCAGTTCCTCTGCTTCCGCTTCGGAAGTCCGGTAATTGATCACGATGTCATAGCCGCTCTTTGCGAGCTCGAGCGCGATAGCCCTGCCGATCCCCTTCGCTGCGCCTGTGATCAGGACGACCCTGCCCATTACGCTCTGGACGAGTACTTTCCGTCAGCTGTCGATACGATGATCTTCTCGCCCTGTTCGATGAACTGCGGGACTCTGAGTGTCAGGCCTGTATCTGTTGTAGCGTCCTTGGACTGTGTGGAGGGAGCACCCTTGATCGCCGGTGTCGTCTCTACGACTGTCAGTGTGACCTTATCCGGTACATCGATCGTAAGTACCTGTTCCTCGAAGAGGACCAGTGCTACTTCCATCGTCTCTACCAGGTAGTACTTGTTGTCGCCGATCTGGTCTGCAGTGAGTTCATATGTCTCATATGTACCCATATCCATGAAGTAATAGATATCGTCAGCGTTGTATGTGTACTGCGCCATACGTCTTGTGACCATAGCCTGTTCAAACTTTGTGTTTGCGTTGTAGTTCTTTTCAAGGACTGCGCCTGTACGCATGTTTCTCATCTTTGTGCTGAGGAAAGCCGCGCCTTTGCCGGGCTTTACATGCATAAAGTCAAGGACCTGCCAGGGATCGCCGTCAATTACGAGTGTTAATCCAGTTTTGAAATCGCCTGCTTCAATTGCCATAATTCTTTACCTTCTCTCTTAATCTATAACCACTATTTTACTTGTTTTGTCTTCGTTACTCAACGAGCAATCTTATACCGTCAAGGTATATCCTGCCCGTTTCGGCATCTGTTTCATAACATGTAAGATTGTATATTCTTATCCGCATAATTACAACTGTCAAACAGCCTGCGCACAGCCGCAGGCAGAAGAAAGAGGCTGCTGCGCAGCCCCTTCCGGATGATACAGAGTGTTCTTACAGTGCCAGTGCTGCCGCAAGGCCTGCTTCCGTTGCCTTGTTTGCGGGACCCGGATCATTCGCATCACCGATGACGCAGACCTGGCCGCATACTTTCTTCGCTGCTTCTTCGAGCGGGTTATACGGTTTGACGCCCATTGCCAGTACGATCGTATCAAAGCCGCCGATCGTCTTTTCTTCGCCGTACTGTTCATAGACGACGCCGTCTTCATTGAACTTCTTAACGGTCGCATTGACGATCTTCTGAATGCCCCTGTCCGCCAGACGCGGCATCAGAAAGGCACGCGGTGTAGGTGCTTCATCCAGGGCGATATCCGGACGCATCTCAAGGATGGTAACTGCCTTGCCGTGCTCACCCATGTAATCGGCAGTCTCTACGCCGGTCATGCCGCCGCCGACCACAAGTACGGTCTGACCGGGGTTTACATTGTTGTCAAGGATCTCCTGTGCAGTCGTGACCCTGGGTCCGTCGATGCCTTCGATCGGCGGGCATGCGGGTTTTCCGCCTGTTGCCAGGATGATTGCATCGGCATTGAACTCTTTCAGGAACTCTTCATTGACTTCCGTATTGAGCAGGCATTTGACTCCATATTTCTTACACATTGTCAGATAGTATTTGATCGCTGTAGCGATATCCTGCTTTGTCGGCGGGATGGAGGCCAGACGGAACTGTCCGCCGAAATGACCTGTCTTCTCTGCGAGTGTTACGTCATGTCCTCTTCTCGCTGCATTCCATGCGGCCTGCAGGCCTGCAGGACCGGAACCGACGACCAGGACCTTCTTCTTTGTCCCTGCCGGTGTGAAGTCATATTCGGCCTCATGACCGGTAACCGGGTTGATCAGGCAGGAGACAGACCCTCCTGCATTCAGATAGCCGAGGCAGGACTGCGTGCAGCTGATGCACGGTGCGATCTCATCTGTCCTTCCTTCTTTGACAAGGTTCGGGATATCCGGTGCTGCGATCGATGCGCGTCCGAAGGAGATGAAGTCCGCACATCCCTGCCGCAGGGCACCTTCTGCCGAGAACGGGGAATATCTTCCTACCGAGATAACGGGGATATTTACTGCCTCTTTGATGACCTTGGTCGGGAACTGGTTGAAGCCCTGCGGCATCTCCGGTGCTGCAGACATATACTGCATGGACGCATACGTCATGACGGAGATGTGGATGGCATCAACGCCCTCTTCCTCCGCCATCCTGGCTACATTGCAGGATTCTTCCAGCGTACGGCCGCCGTGGACTTTTTCATCCCAGCCGAAACGGAATGTCATGACGAAGTCGTCACCGACCTTTTTGCGGATATTGCGGAATACTTCCCGCGGGAATTTCATGCGGCCTTCAAAGTCACCTCCGAATTCATCGTAACGCTTGTTCGCATGCGGGGACATGAACTGCGCGATGATATAGCCGTGGGCACCGTGGACCTCGACGCCGTCAGCGCCTGCCTTTTTCGCACGGACTGCCGCATCGCCGAACTGGTCGATCAGCTGCCATACACGTTCATTGGACATCTCATCGGGAATAACGTTCAGGGCCGGGCAGGCTACCTTGGAAGGTGCTTCCGGCGTCAGGTTGAAGATGTAGGGAGGTGCTGTCTGTCTGCCGCAGTGATGCAGCTGGACAAGCACTTTGCCTCCTTCTTCATGGATGGCATCCATCAGCTTTGTAAAGCCTTCGATCTGTTCATCGTTCCACAGACCGACTTCATTCAGGACTGCCTTGCCGTGGGGGTCGACAGCTGTGACTTCAATGATGATCAGACCGAATCCGCCGCGTGCCCTCGCACGGTAATACTCGATCATGCGGTCTGTCACCATACCGTCATACGTACCGAAGTTCGTACCCATCGGCGGCACAACAAAACGGTTTTTCAATTCCATTGAGCCGATCTTTCCGGGTGAAAGAAGCTTTTCGAATCTCATTATATTGTCCTCCTGATAAACATGATTATCGTTGATCACATCGTAGCAGTACATGTATTCACACGTCAATCAAAGCACATCCGGTATGTTCCCTGTGCCTGAAGGAGCCGGGCAAAACAAAAGACAGTGCAGCGCAGGCTTTCTGCGGTACACTGTCCTTCTTCCTGAAACAGGTCTGTATGTCTGCTTCCTTACGGGTTCAGGCATACGCCGCTGCTGTCAAATTCATAGGTCTTTGAGCCGATCGTCCTGGTGCCTGTGACCATGGCGCCGGAACTTTCAAAGTAATACCATTTGCCGGACAGTTTCAGCCATCCTGTCTTCATAACGCCGGAGGACTGGAAGTAATACCACTTCCCCGACAGTTTCAGCCAGCCTGTTGCTTTTACGCCGTTTGTTTTGTAGTAATACCATTTGCCGCTTACTTTCTTCCACCCGGACGTTACGATGCTCTTGGATGCGCTCCACATCGAATAAAACTTTTTGCTGTTTACTGTCTTATATGTCCTGATGCGCACATAGTACTTAACGCCTTTTGCCAGACTGCCGATCGCTTTTGCGACGGTCGTATTGGATGTGACCGCAACTGTCTTCGTATCGGAAGATGTGAAATCGCTGCTCCTGGAATACTGGACCTGGTATCCGGTGCCTTTTGTATTCTTCCCCCACTTTACGGTCATCTTCCCTTCACCTGTATTGGTCAGTGAGGATACTGCCGGTCTGGATAAACGGTATACAGTGACTGACCTGGATACTATGCTTTTGCCGACGGATGCGTAAGCAACGATTTTGTATGTATACTTAGTCCCATTGGCTGTCGCTGCGGTATCTCCCCAGCTGAGTGTGCTCCCGCTTTTGACCGTCTTCACCAGCGTACCGCTGCGATAGATATAATAGCCGTCTGCCCCCGGCACTTTCTTCCAGGCTATACGGATCCCGCCTGCTTTATTGGCTGCAGCTGCTTTGGCTGTTCCTGCAGGGAGTATCTTAAATGTTACGGACTGTTTCCCGGAACAGAAACCTTTTCCGGTCACAGTAACTTCTGCCGTTCCAACATCCGTATTGTTTTTGTAGCTGACCGTATAATCGGTATCCTTCACCAGTGTCTTCCCGTCTGCAGTTACAGTGACGGAAGGCTTTACGGCACTGCCTGTGTATGTCTGATCCGCGATTGGTGCGATGTCATCCTGCTTGATCGGCTTTGTTACTTTCACCGTATACTTTGCTGTATAGCCGCCGTCTTCCGTAACTGCAGTGATCACGGCAATGCCGGTCTCCCCTGCAGTCACTTTGCCGCTGCTGTCTACAGCTGCAGTATCTGTATTCGAGGATGTCCACCGGACTGTCTTATTCTCTGCATCTTCCGGCAGGATGACCGGCTTCGTCGTTTTTGTACTGCCTGCATCGATCTGAACAGTCTTCTGTTCAAATGCGATCGAACTGACCGGTACATGGTAAACAATGGCTGCAGTGTTTAAACAGTCGTTATACTTTTTGATGCTGACGGATCCCCATTCCTCTGCAGTCCCGTAAAAATGGATCGTCATGTCTCCGGGACAGTTACGGAAAGCACCGGTTTCAATGGATTTTACAGTATTCCGGATATGAACTGTCTTTAAGCTGGAGCAGTCCAGGAAAGCATACGCACTGATCGTATCCGAGCAGATCATGCCGATCTCTTCAAGATCCGCATAACCTTCAAACTGATTTGCATTGACTGTACTGATCTTTTTGCATCGGATGACCCTGGCATTCGGGCATTCCGGCAGGATGATCGGTTTTTCACTGTTATTGATTATCGTTTCCAGTTGATTACAGCCTGCTATTGCATTTTCTGCCAGACTTGCAGCACCGGAAGGTATCGTAATGCTCTTTAATCCTGTGCAGCTGCAGAAAGCATCGTTTCCGATACTCGTTACGCTGTCCGGTATGGCAATACTGTTCAGACCTGAACAGCCTTTAAATGCACTGCCTGCGATCTTTGTTATGCCGGCAGGCAGTATAACATCCGTTAAACTGCTGCATCCGCTGAATGCATATGACGGTATGCTTTTTGTCCAGCCGTATTCGATATCGGCTCCGCTTCCGGCAGGACCTGCCGACTGCAGGTTCTCACATCCCGAAAAGGCACCTTCCCCCATGGCTGTTACACCGGAAGGTATTACGATCCTGCTTAACCCGGTGCAGTTACGGAATGCATTTATCCCGATGCTCTTTACATGCCCGGGTATCGTTACGTTCTCAAGGCTGCTGCAATCAAAGAACGCAAGATCCCCGATGGTCTTGACCGTATCCGGTATCGTTACGGCGGTCAGATTTGTGCAGCCATAGAATGTACTGTTTTCAACAGCTGTGATACCGGCCGGCAGCGTTATGTCTTCCAGGCTGCTGCATCCGCTGAATGCATCCGTACCGATATCTGTAACGCTGTCCGGGATCGTTATGTCTGTCAGACTGCTGCATTCATAGAAAGCAGAGGTCCCGATACCTGCTGCACTGTCAGGGATCGTTATCCCTGTTAAGCTGCTGCAGTACCCGAATACATAAGAGCCTATGCCTGTTACCGTGTCCGGGATCGTTATTTCTTCCAGACTGCTGCATTCACAGAATGCATAATCACCGATGTTTGTTACCCCCTCCGGTATCGTTATCCTTTTTACACTGCTGCAGCCGCGGAATGCAGAACCGCCTATCCCCTTAACAGGCATGCCATCTATTTCCGAAGGGATAACCACTTCTTCCCCACTGCCTGTATATCCGGTAATTGTTATCCCGGCCGCATTGACGGAATACTCATAATCCCCGTTCACATCAGCAGCCGCTTCCGCTTCTGTCGTTTCTTCAGCTGTTTCTTCAGGATCTGAACTTATTTCCTGCTCTTCTTCGATCACTGGAACATCTTCAATGATCTCTTCAGTTTCCGGTTCCGTGATCTCTTCTGTCTCCGGAATCACCACTTCCGAAAAACCTTCTTCCGTTTCCGGAGCAGCCTCTTCAGCAGGTTCCTCTTCGGCGTAAACTCTTTGCGGCAAAACTGTCATTGTCAGAAACAATGACATCAGTACTGTATATATTTTTCTGTACATATCTGCGCATTCCTTTCATTCATACGGTCAGGACCGTTTTAAGTATCATCTGTATATTTTAGTTTACAGGAGTTATTCCGTCGGAACAACAGCATACCTTTGTCAGGTTTCTTTAGGAAAACGGATGCTGTAAAGGAAGACAAAAGCTCCGGAGTGGAGCTCCGAAGCCTGTCTTCTGCATGTAAATCGTGAACTTTGTCCTGAAGGTTATCCCATTCAGGCTCTGTACCTTTCCGTTACGGATTCAGGCATATACCGCTGCTGTTGAATTTGTACTTCTTGCCGCCGATGATCTTTGTGCCGTTAGCGAACATGACGCCGCTTGAATCAAACCAGTACCACTTGCCGGAGATCTTCTTCCAGCCCGTTACCATTGCGCCTCCGCTCAGGAAGAAATACCATTTGCCGCCGATCTTTTTCCAGCCTGTCACCATGGCTCCGCCGCTTAAGAAGTAATACCACTTATTGGAGATCTTCTTCCATCCTGTTGCCATGACGCCGTCGCTCTGGAAGTAGAACCATTTGCTGCCGATCCCCTGCCAGCCTGTGACCATGACGCCGTTCTTATTGAAGTAATACCACTTGCCGGAGAGCTGCAGCCATCCTTTCTGGTAGGAGTAGTCGGATTTGACATAATACCAGGAACCATTTTTCTTCACCCAGCCTGTTTTCTTCGGGGCTTTGAATGTGAACCCGTTTGCCTTCGCATACCTCTCTGCGGCAGTGCCGGCGTAACCGTAGATCGTAAATCCTGAAGTCTTGGTAAAATCAGTGTCCAGGTATATAAAATTATAACCCAATGCCCTGGTCCCGATATACGTTACTGATTTGGGAATCACTATGCTTTTCAAACTACGGCAATCACGGAAAGCTTCCTGTTCGATCCTGGTCACACTGTCAGGGATCGTTACGCTTGTGAGTTTGTCACAATAATAGAATGCGTGGGATTTGATCGTTTTTACCTTTTTCGGGATCGTTACGGTTGTCAGCTTACTGCAGCTTGAAAACACACTTTCAGACAGTTCTGTCAGCCCGGAAGGTATCTTAATGCTTTTTAATGACTTGCAGTAATGAAATGCTCCCTCATCAATTGACGTAATAGTGTCAGGTATCTTTACACTTGTTAATTCAATACAATATGAAAATGCATGTGCGCCTATACTTACTACAGTATCAGGGATTGTAACGCTTTCCAGCATATTGCTGGAAAATGCGCTTTCGCCAATGACCTTTACCGGCAGTCCCTTGATCACGGAAGGTATGGTCACCGTCTTTGCTGAACCTTTATATTTTGTGATAACGATATTCGTTCCGTAATTTACATATTCAAAATCACCATAGACCGGGTTTGCTTCATTCAGAACTGCTTCTTCAGATGTCTCTTCCGCATATATGTTCTGCGGTAGAACAAAGGCCGTCATAAACAGCGCCATCAGCACTGCAAATACTTTCTTAAACATAATCTTTATGATCCTTTCCAGAACACCGGTCTATTACCGTGTTCAACCTGCTGATTCCATTTTATAGGATTCAATTCACTGCAACAATACGAAACATGCTTTAAATCGGTCAGGAACAATTGGATGCAGCGCATATGAAAAGAGACTCCGTCTGCAGAAAATACTGCATTGAATCTCTTTATTATTTCAACAGAAAATTCATTTAGGCCACATGAGGTCTTCAAAGTCATCATATACAGGTAACCTTTGCTTAAGTTCCCGCTGCGGCAGACGAACCTCCCTGCCATTATGCCTGAGGAGATCCGCAATACATGTCTGATATTCCGCTTCAGAAACACACTCTTCTTTCAGCAGCTGATCCAGTATGCCGATCGTCCCCATAACTGTAACCCCTTCAGCCTCTGCAGCTTTCCTGAGTGCGCCGTCACCTGTCAGCAGGGTCAGACTTCGCGTTTTCGCGATAGCAAGGGCAGAGCGGTCATACTCCGATAACCTCGGATATTTCCCTGCAATATCCACAGCATAATAGAATTCATCCTCCGTAAGTTCCGCCGGGATCAGTCCCAGTTTGAGAAGCTGTTCCCTTAATCCTTTCGGGGACAGCAGTTCGTTATAAACTGCGTCTTTGTTCATCAGATATGTATATGGCAGCCGGAACGGCAGTTCCAGTTTATTGATCACCCTGAAATCGATCCAGACGTTCGTATCACTGCTGATATATATCATTCACTGCCTTTCTCATATATAACATGCTTTTACGACAGAATCATAAGAGGTTTTCAGAAGTTCAGCCCCCTTCTGGACACTGATCTCCTCCTCGGTAACAGCACGGTAAACAAGCTGCCGGAACAGTGAGGGCTGCTCCATGGGTATATCCCAGTCCGGCTCGTTCTTTCTCCAGCCTGCCTGCGAGGCTTTTACATAGAATTCCTTTTCCGTATTGGAACTGATCACATTGCAGAGTCTGGCCCTTTTTGCGAGCATGAACATGCTGATGCCGTATTCCCTGCAGGTCAGTGTCATTGCTCTGGAAATCACAGATATGCGGTAACCGAGTTCCCTGATCACAGATTCTTTCGGGAACAGGAAAGCACCGCTGATCGCAGTCGCAGCAGCTTCCTCTTCTTTTTCAGACATGCTCTGAGGCCAGCTGAATACGAAATGCGCAGTCTCATGAACGATCGTTGAGCGGATCCGGGCAGGACTCATATTCTGATTGACAACGATATACGGGATGTTGTTTACAGTACCGTTCATTCCGGAGAAATGATCGTTGCTGATATCCATGAATAACACGATGATCCCCCTGTTTTCCAGGATATCCGTCAGACTGCTGACAGGTTCATTCCGGCTGAGTCCCAGATATTCCCTCAGTCTGCGCGATGCTTCTTCATGATCGTCACAATACGGGATCGATCCCGTCACCGGTACATCTCCCAATATCTTTATTCCCCCGAGAAAGTCAACTGTCTGAAAAAACCTTCCGCAGTATTCTTCGACATATGCACGGACATATTCCTGTTCCATACTGTTCATCCCGGACTGCTTTCTGAATTTTCCATGCACAAACTGAAGATCAGTGCTTCCTGCCGCAAGGAAATCCGTAACCGTTACACCGAGGACATCAGCCATTTTTTTCAATACCCCCATTGAAGGCCTTCTCTCCCCGTTTTCATAGAACGTAATGTTCATAGGGGTGACACCGACAGCTTCCGCCAGGGCTTTCCTGGTCATATTGTTCTTCAGACGATAATACTTTATGTTTTTATCCAGCATGGACTGTGCCCTCCTTTCTGTTTATATTTTATCATTTTCACACTAAAAATATACAAACAATGTTTATTTTCGGATCAATTATCAACAATAATATACAAAGCCTCTGAAGCAGATAAAAACTCCTGAAGCATGTGTTCCGGGCACTCAAAAGTCTGACATAGCTGGGGAACAGCTCAGAAATTCAGCGGGGCTGAAAAATGCTTCGTTTTTTGAACTGCAGGAATACCTTTTATTACTGATTTCGTAATAAAAGGAATACTGAATATCTTCTCTTCCGGTTTCGCCGTACATTCCGATCTTCTGTATTCCTTTGCTGCTTTGGTTTTTCTCAAACCACCTGCCGGGTTTTCCTGCAAACTATTGCCTGATCCCCGCGGAATTCTCTATTACACACTTTCCATGTATTATCAGGGCATTCATTCTGTTACATTGCATTGATGCTTGAAAGAACTTCCGACCGCAACCAGAGTCCCGTCTGCTTTCAGACCGACTGTATGTTCAGTACCGGCCGATACCGCAATAATATCTTCCCAGTCAGAAACGTCACATGCGCCTTTATCATTTTTCCCCGTTGCGACAACTGTCCCGTCAGCTTTCAAGCCGACTGTATGATAGTCTCCGGCTGCTACTGCAATAATATCCGTCCAGCCGGAAACGTCACACTCCCCTGTTATATTACGTCCGGACGCAGCCACTGTTCCGTCTTCTTTTAAACCAACTGTATAATACCCGCCGGCTGCTATCGCAATAATATCTGTCCAGTCTGAAACATCACATTGACCGCTGTTGTTATAACCGGCTGCGACTACTGTTCCGTTTTTCCTCAGGCCGACCGAATGACGATCACCTGCTGAAACGGAAATGATATCTTCCCATTCAGAAACATTGCATTGACCTTTATCATTGTTTCCGACTGCTGCTACAGTACCGTCATCTTTCAGTCCAAGAGTGTGCTCATCTGCGGCTGCCACCGAGATGATATTATTCCATCCGGCAGCATCATCCTCGTTCCGAATGCTGTATCCGGTCACATTCACCGTTCCGTCTTCCCGCAGCCCTACTGTGTAATAGTCTCCGGCAGAGATTTCAACAATGTTTCTCCATTCAGATACATCACACTCACCTAAGTCATTGGATCCTGCCGCGATCACTGTCCCGTCTTCTTTTAATGCGACAGTATGATAGTCTCCGGCAGACACCCCGATAACATCTTTCCATATTAAAGGCGTGTGTTTTTCTGTTGTGCCTGTATCAGATTTCCCAGGTCTGTCTGAACTGTCCGCTGCGGAACTGATTCCACGTATTATTGTCCAGACTATAAGGATTAAAATCACAATGGAGAAGAACATTGCGGGACTGCCTATAAACTTTTCTTTCCAATTTAATTCGGTTCGTTTACCTGCGCTGTCTGTCTGCGGTTTTTCAGAATCCTGCGTCTGTTTATTTCCCTGAGGTCCTTCGGATCTATATATTTCTTCTGTTTTCCCCGTATTCTCTTTTGCGTCTGTATTTCTCTTTTCTTCGTATTTCTCTGCGGTCAATAAGCTTTTCTGATAGTTCTTAATGCCGGATGAATAATAATTCCAGCCTGATACGCTGCACCTGCCGTGATTATCCGGCGCTGCATATTCCATGGCAGTCTGATCATTTCCATTTTGCTGCCCGGTCGACAGGACTGTACCGTCTTTCCTGATTGCAGCAGTATGAAAATAACAGCATATCTCCGTCACATCCTTCCAGTCCTCGACCGCATCGCAGTCAGAATACAAGGCTTCGGTCGATACAACAGTGCCATCTGATCTAAGGCCGACCGTATACTCGCATCCGGCTGATACAGCTGTAATATCTGTCCAGCTTGCGACTTCACAGCAGCGTATCCTCCTGTCCCTTTCAGACTTCGGATCATCGTGAACAGGGGATACATTACTGCCGACAGCGACAACCGTACCGTCAGACCGGAGACCTGCAATATGGCTTAACCCGGCTGATATGGCAACTATATCCGTCCAGCGGCCTGCAATGAACCTCCCGTAATCATCACTGCCTGAAGCCACTACCCTGCCGTCTGACCGGAGACCGAATAAATCAGTCCCGCTGGCAGAAACTGCAATAATATCTGTCCAGTCCGATACATCCGGTCTCTGTTCCGGATGCCGGCTTTCTGCAACAACTGTCCCGTCTGTTTTCAGACCTGCAGCGAAAAACCTTGAAGAAGTTACCGCGATGATATCTGTCCATGCAGAGACCTTTTTCAGGTCAATCAATCTGTTTTCGCCTGTACAAACAATGGTTCCGTCTTTTTTCAGGCCGATAACATGCTCTTCAGATGCAGTCAGTCCGACAATGTCTGTCCAGCTGCTGACAGCATCGCAATAGGCCTTGTTTTTACCTGTTCCGCAGACAGTACCGTCCGAACAGATCATATATGTATCCGTCATGCACAATGACAGATGCGGTCTTTTAATTCCGGGTCTCAGTTTTACCGTGTACTCCTGCTGTACTTCTCCACTGCATAAAACATCGTGCAGCTCCTGTGCACTCCGGTATCTGTTCCCCGGATCGATCTGCAGGCATTTTTCCAGTACCGCTTCGAGCTTTTTCGATATTTCCGGATTGACCTCTCCTGCAGGTACATATTCATACGGCGGCACAAGCGGACTCTTGCCTGTCGCAAGATAGTACATCGTCATGCCCAGGGAATATATATCTGTCCTGGCGTCGCTCTGCGCCATGCCGAACTGTTCCGGTGCCGCAAAGCCCCTGGTGCCGATATAGATCGTATCCGACGTTGCCTGTGATTTATACTCCCTGGCAATGCCGAAGTCGATCAGCTTCAGCGTCCCGTCCTTCTGCATGATCACATTTGCGGGCTTCATATCCCTGTAAATGATCGGCGGTTTCCTGCTGTGGAGATACTGCAGTGTATCCGCCAGTGTTATAAACCATTCTGTTACTTTATCTTCCGGAATGACTTTTTCCCTGCTGATGATCTGCTGAAGGTCTTCTCCTTCAATAAGATCCATTACCAGGTAAATGAGTCTCTCATCTTCAAATATATCAATGATCCTTACAAGGTTCGGGTGCTCCAGTTTTTTCAGGATCCTTACTTCAGCCAGCAGGTCGATCTGCTGGTCTTTCCTGACAGTCTTGATGGCAACATAAATATCCAGGCGGATATGCCTGGCTTTGAATACCGTGGACATTCCGCCTTTACCGATCAATCCGATTATTTCGTATGTATTATTCAATATCTGTGCCATAGTGATTCGCTCCATTGAAGATCATACCGGATCATTACCGCTGAATTCCCTTTATCTGTTTCTGAATATGTTCAGCCGCTACGCATTGATTCGCGGAAAGGTCCCGGTTCCTGTGCTGCACGGACAGGCACACTTACTGCTTGTTTTCGGCGCACAGCAGCTGGTAGCCCAGCGAATTGGAAGTAAGATACTTTGTGTACTGATTCGAAACGCCTGAGATCAGCGCCTTGCAGTATGCCAGATGGGCTGCAGCGCCGGATCTGCGGCTTTGAAACAGGAATTCTTCCTTATCGATTGCTTCCTGTGTTTTTTCTATTTCTTTGTTTATTTTGTTTGTTTTTCCGATCAGGTCTGCCTTTTTGCTCATTTTTGTTAAACCTCCGGCAGCTTTCTTTTGAACTTCCAGATCATTTTTCTCGCTGATAAGGTTCTGCATAACCGCATTCAGCCGTTCCAGTTCAGGATCAGCTGTCAGGGAAAGCAGGAGGGCAGAATACCGTTCTGCATCTGCCTGAGCGCGGGCGATCACCTGCGGATTGCTTCTCATCTGCGTGATCCTGTCCCTGGCTTTCTGCAGTTTCAGCCTGATCCACAGCACCGCGCGTGATGCATCTGAATAAACAACCGGCCGGTCAGCTTCCGGAAGGCTGCCTTTTTCATTTTCGGATACCTCATCTTTCATCCAGGGTTCATAATGGCCGCATACCGGACAATACATATGCATTTGCGTGATCCATGTGATTGCATGCGTATTTTTGTCGATCGCGTGATCAAAAGTGTAATCATTTTCAGGTTCTTTCGACAGGGACTTCAGCGGGGTCCCCGAAAGAGCAGCCTCCCTGATCTTATCTGTCAGGGTATCCAGTTCGTTAACTGCACACTCGTTGATGGGTATCTGGTTCAACAGGCTGTCATACTGTTGTATGTGGGTTGAGAGCTCAATACTCTGAACTGCCGGATTACCGCATTCCGAACAGATATAACAAAGATGAATTACCCTCTTCCTGAGGATTGTATTACTGGAGCGAGCCATAACTGTTTACCTCTCTTTATTACGCATTGCCTTGCGACAGCTTGACGATCAGATCAATTTTGTCAACGTTATTCTTCTCAAAAGGGGATCTGACGGTTCTGCCGCATTTTGGAAGCAGACTGAGACTGACCAGTTCCCCTGCTTCCTGCCGGCAGTTTTCTTCGCACAAAGCCAATGCGATCGCTTCATCATTTTCTTTCATAACTGCCTGACCGGCATATTTCTTAAGCAAATAGCCCGCTTCGGTATATTTCTTCTCAGCTTCCATGGCCTCGAGTTCGATCCTGCTGAATTCAGCCATATATTCCGCTTCAGAGTTCTTCAGTTCGATCTGATTGGCATTAACTGTCTTCTGAAGCTGCCGTTTTTCTGAGCTGAATGCGCCGAGCTGTTTGATCCTTGCTTCAGCATCCTCCGTCTCCTGCCGGAGTTTTCTGTAACGCATGATCACCTGCGAGTTATCCAGTTCATTCTTCAGTGACTGCAGCACAGCGGCTGAACGGTCATACTGAAGTACTGCGGCAGAGTATTTCTGACTGTCCGCCTGTACGCGTTCCGCTTCCACCACTCTTTTTCGGAGCAGGCTTTTAGCTGATTCAAAACCCTCACAGAGGTCGGTACAGAACTGTACAGGAAAGGCAGCCTGCTTTTTCCAGATCGTTTCACTTTCCTGCCACGGTTCTTTGGAACCGCAGACAGGACAGGGGGTACTGAGTCCGGTCAGCTTTCTGGTCATCGCCATATAAGGCTTACCGATCGTAAATATATCTTCCTGCGAGTCATTCATATGTTCCTGCAGTTTTGTTTCCCACTTTGCAAACTCCTTTTCAACTTCCTGCTGGACACGCTTTGCATGAAGGAGCGTAGTCGGCATCGTAACAGACAGAGCAAATCTCCTGATGACCGGATTCAGGCAGTGGGAACACTGGTATAATGCAGTGAATTCTTTCTCGCTGTGACAATTTATAATAGTTGTTTTTATCTGTACCATAATTATTTATCCTCGTATATTACCTGCAGATCAGAAGGTATTCCTTCCGCTTAACATTCTCATTGAAAAATAATATAAGTTATGTCCGGTCAATATATCCGTCTATGTCAAATCGGTCAGTTTTTATGTCAAATCCGCACAAAAAACTGTATCAGTTAATAAGACAGGCTCATAAACATACGTGAAGAAGAAAAAGAACCTCGATCTTTGATTTTCAGTGTCTGTCCTCAATTCTTCCGCATGATCTGCGATCCGGATCTTCCCGTATTTCTAACCGGAAATACGCGATGGCAGGCATGCATCCGGTGTGCTGCGCATTGCTATATCCCTGATTCATTTTTGTCCTGTTCAAATCTGCTGTCCGGAAAACCCTTCCCGGAATGAAAAGGCAGTGCCAATGACACCGCCTTATTGCAGATGATTTTTCTGACTGTTCAAAATCTGTGCAGGAGACCATGCCCCCCATTCTTCCGGCATAAACTGGATCACTGCATCGTCCTGCGCAGACGGCAGGCGATCAGATACTTCATTTTTTCTTCTGCAGTGTCCAGTTCGCTTCCAAGCATCTTTTTAATGTTGTTCATC
>JAILQT010000055.1 GCA_024698805.1 Solobacterium sp. | reverse complement strand
TGGAAAAGCGGCATTGAGCCCGGAGATGGCTTTGAGAATCAGTAAAGCAACAAATACATCTGCAGAAAGCTGGATGAATATGCAGCAGAAACTTACACTGTGGAATGCATACCAGCATGAGCCTGAAAATGTGACTGTTTTTCCGTTTGAAACATCATTCTGAACAGCCTGAGTTTTTCAAATAACTCAATGAAAATGAGATCCCAGTCTCCTTACTCAGAAGTCCGGGATCTCATTTTCTTATGGTGCGCCTGGCAGGACTTGAACCTGCGTGTGCGAGGCAGCAGATCCTAAATCCTGCACGATCTCTGTATTTATCAGGGGAAATGTCCCGCCGGATCAGTCCGGATAAAAGAAACTGCTTTACCCGGGAAATAACGGATACCTGTTACTGTTCCTGCAGTTCCGCGAAGATGTCCTGGATCATCTTTGAGCGTGCGCACATGCGTTCGTTCGTATCCCGGATATTCCCTTTGGCATCCCTGACGATGGGGCTGTGCGCGAGGTAATCCGACCTCGACAGATGCATCAGCAGCCAGAAATCATGATACGAAGGATTCAGATCGTGTCTTTTGAATTTCAGATACATCGCCTTGTTGTTGACATTGACTTCCTCAATGACGAATCTCCGGCTGAGCGCCTCGCCTGCAGGCATAAAATGCATGAACGTATCATGCGCAACGATAAAGAAACGGATCTTCCTGAGATCGATCCCCCTGTAGCCGAGTTTGATCAGCACCGGCAGGGCGAGCTTCTCGGATTCTTCAGGGTGGTGAAAATACGATGTCTGGATCGAACCGTCCTGCCGCAGCACCGGCTTTGCGGTGACGATCTTTCCGACATCATGGAAAAAGGCTGCGGTCTTCAGCAGTTTCATTTCTTCCGGCGTTACGCCGTCATCGGGGATGTGGTCCACGGTTTTGACCGTATGGGTCAGAAGGTCATAGCAGTGATATTTATGGTTCTGATCATAATTCTCCATGAGCGGGATGTGCGGCTCCAGTGAAAACAGGAACTTACGGACTTCCTGCTCTTTGATCCTGTCCTCCAGGTCATGCGCAATGATCGATTCGAAATACTCTTTCATACCTGCATTCTACACTGTATTTCCGCTTTTGTCATATGTGATATAGTACTGGTATGCGTATTACGGTTTTGACAATGTTCCCGGAAATATTCCGGGGGTTCCTGCAGTTCCCGATGATCCTCAGGTGTATTGACAAAGGCATCGCCTCGATCGAAGTGAGGGATATCAAAGACTATGCGGACGGAAGCTTCCGGCATATCGACGAATCCCCGTACGGAGGGGGTGCGGGCATGATCCTGCGCTGCGAACCGGTAGTGCGCGCCATCCGTGACGTCCGCAGGGAAAACAGCACCGTGATCGCCATGGCCCCCATTGGTACGGTCTTTACGCAGAAAGATGCGCTGGAGCTGAAAGATGCGGAAGATATTATCCTTCTTGCAGGCCACTATGAAGGTTTTGATGCGAGGATCTATGACTATTGCGACAGGATCATCTCCATGGGGGACTTTATCCTGTCTTCCGGTGAACTGCCCTGCATGGCGCTGATCGATTCCGTCATCCGGCTCAAGGAAGGGATCATCCGCAATGAGAGCACACAGGACGAATCTTTCATGAACGGCCTGCTGGAGTATCCGCAGTATACGAGACCGTATGAGTTTGAAGGGAAGAAAGTGCCCGATATCCTGCTGAGCGGGAACCATGAAAAGATCCGGGAATACAGAAGGATGCAGTCGCTGCTCCTGACAAAAAAGAACAGGCCGGACCTGTTCGAAAAAGCAGAATTAAGTGAATCCGAGAAGGCTCTTTTTGAAGAATGAGCCTTTTTTTATATCATCTGGATCAGTTCGATGAGCAGTACGATGAGGCAGCAGGATACCGATACGGTAAGCAGGCTCTTCCCGTTCCAGGAAAGGAGGATGCCGGTAAGAAGCGCAGCTGTGCCTGTCAGTACAGAGCCGGTCTCATGCAGGATGGCAGGGAACGTCATGACTGCCAGGGTGACATACGGCACATAGTACAGGAACGAACGGATGAATGTGTTCGTGATCTCTCTGCGGATCAGCGTCAGGGGCAGAGTCCTGATCAGGAAGGATACC
The DNA here is from genome assembly GCA_024698805.1 of Solobacterium sp. GTDB lineage: Bacteria > Bacillota_I > Bacilli_A > Erysipelotrichales > Erysipelotrichaceae > Bulleidia. Next base: position 18,968 of record JAILQT010000055.1, on the reverse strand, counting down.
GCAAAGGCGGTAAGTATATAGATATAGATATTCATGATCCCTCCCTCACGGGCCGGATCAGCGCGGCAGCCGAAGAGATCACTACTGTCAGGATGATCGTCCGTATGCTCTGCGGCAGGGAACGGATGACAGGCAGTACGGATGCCAGGAAGCTGCAGGCGAAGCTGATGAGCACGGTCACCCGGATAAAGGGGCTGGTCTTTGCCGGGGGTATGATCACAGCCAGGAACATGCCGTAGAGCGCAACGCTCAGGGCGTTGACAACGATGACCGGGAGCACATTGCCCGCAATGATGCCGCAGGCAGTGCCGATGGCCCAGGCAGGCACGGACACCAGCTCGGTGCCGTAATAATAGGCCGGCCGCAGATGTTTCTGTGCTATGCCGAGGGAGAACAGTTCATCCGTTACCGCATAGCCGATCAGCAGTCTCTGCGGTACGGTAACGTCCTCATCCAGCTTCTGGGAAAGTGCACAGCTCATCAGCAGGTAGCGCGCATTGGCGATGAATGTGATCAGCGCCATCTGGAAGAGGCTCCCTGCAGAGGAGATGACCTGTACGCCCGCATATTCACCTGCAGACGCAAGGTTCAGAAGGCTCATCAGGAATCCCTGGAATGCATTCATGCCCGCATTCTTCATGGCGATCCCGAGTGCGAAGGAGACCGCAAAATAGCCGAGGGCCACAGGCATCCCGTCATGCATGCCTGTTTTCAGTTTTTCCGTGTTTGAATATGACATCGTATGCAATTATAACAGTCTGCGCGCAAGGATTACAGTTTTGAATCTCATTCAGAGTATCCGGCCTCATATTTCGGTGGCTCTGGTGTATGATTAACAGGAAAAGGAGTCAATATATGTACAGAACAGAATGCATCAAGCCGGAAGAATTCAAGCCTGCCCGCTTTGAGACAGACCGCGAGATCGTACTGAACGGAAAGACGATCCCTTATCATACGGTCAGTGAAGACAATGTCTTCTACAACAAAGACGGAAAAGCAGTCGCTTCGATCTTCTCCTATTCCTACTTCAGATCGGATGTGGAAGACACATCAAGCAGACCTGTCATCTTCGCTTACAACGGCGGCCCGGGAAGCTCTTCGATGTATGTCCATGCCGGATTCCTCGGCACGAGGAGGATCACCTACGGCGAGCCGGACAGACCGACATCCTTCGGTCCGTATGAAGTGATCGACAACCCCGACTGCCTGATCGATGTGGCAGACCTGGTCCTCGTAGACCCGGTAGGGACAGGATACGGATTACTGATCGATGAAGAGGAAAAGGACAACTTCCTCGGCATCGAACCGGATGCGGAAGCACTGCTGAACTTCATCGAAGCGTGGTGCCTGCGCTATAACAGGGGACTGAGCCCGAAATACCTCGTCGGCGAGAGCTATGGCTGCACGCGTTCCGCAACAGCTGCCGGCATCGCTGCCACAAACGGCAAAGACAGGGCGTACGGCGTTGCGTTCGACGGCATCGTCATGATCGGCAATACCGTTACAGTAGGCAAATACTTCGGCCAGAACATCGCCGTTGAGGAGAGCGTGATCGGCTTCCCGACATACGCAGGCGTCAACTGGTTCCACAACAAACCGACAGAACAGCCTGTAAAGGAATTCGTCATGGAAGCGAAAAAATTCGCGGATGAGGAATATGCGGCTGCACTGTATAAGGGCGAAGCGCTGGATGAGAAGACCAAAGAACATATCATCGAAAAGGTCACATACTACACAGGCGTATCCAGGGAATACCTGGTCGAACACGGACTGAAGATCGATGACAACGACTACAGACAGGAAGTCATCAAAAAGAAGGGCAAGTCTGTATCCAGATATGACGGCAGGATGACAAGGCCGCAGCTCGAACCGTGGAAGGACGAAGAAAAGAAGGCGCTCTGGGATGACGCGACAGCGGACAGATACGATCCGTACTTCTATGCGGCTTTGACAGGCGACCTGCTGAAGAACCTCGGCGTAAAGCTTGACCGTACATATGTCAATATGACGATGTATTACAAGAACTGGAAGCGGGACTGTGAATTCGGAACGACAGGCGAACAGCTGCGCAACGCAATGACAAGGCGTCCGGGAATGCGTACTTTCTTCGCAAACGGCTGGTTCGATCTCTGCACGGAATTCGGCTGGGTCTGGCATACGATCGACCACGGCGGACTGCCGAAAGACAGGATCTATGTCAAGGGCTACTCTTCCGGACATATGATCTATATCGGCGAAGAGAACATCCATGAACTCTGCGCGGATATCCGTAAATTCGTCACCGGCGGAAACCCGGAAGAATAAACAAAAACAAGGATCTTCAGCACGAAGGTCCTTTATTTTCCCCTGCCGCAGCCAGGAAACGTCCGGTTTTCATGATGGCGATCCCCGCTGCCTCATCGCCCAGCACCATCAGCTGTTCGCCGGGACGGATATCAAAGATCTTCCGTGCTTTTGCGGGAATGACGATCTGTCCCCTGTCTCCGACAGTGACGATACCGAAGATATGTCTGCCTTTGCGGGGGATACCCGGACTTTCCGTGCTGCGTGCGTCATAACCGGCAAGCTCATCCAGGGAAACACCGAAGAGTTCTGCCAGAAGCCTGCTCTTTTCAAGATCAGGCATCGTTTCCCCGGCTTCCCATTTCGCAACAGACTGGCGGGTAACGCCGATCCTGCCGGCAACGTCCTCCTGCCTCAGCGCATGCATTTTCCTGAGCCGGATAAGGCTGTCTTTAAACATGATCCTTTTCCTTTGTGATCCCCAGCACCGCCCATCTCAGGAACGGTATCCTGCGGATCACTTCATACAGCAGCCATCCCGCCAGGAAGCCCGCAGCCAGTGAGAGCGGATAGACTGCCGCAGGTGGTAAAATGCCGGGCTTGGCGATAAACAGCGCGCATGCGGAGATACCGAGATAATGGAATATATACAGACCGAAACTTCTTTTCTTCATCAGTTTCGTAAACCTGCTTTCAAAGTCGAGGTACTTTGCGGCTATGCTGAGGAACGCAAGGCAGGCGGACCATGCATATGCCGTAAACAGGAGGGACCTGTTGACGGGGGCATCAGCGAAATTCAGCGGGAAGTATATCCTGCAGAACAGGATCCCCGTCACCGCTGCAGCTGCGGTGAAAAGGAAGCAGTTCTTTTTCAGCACACCGATGACTTCATCATGGGAGAAGATATAGTACCCCGTCAGAAACATCATGCCGTAGAAGCCGAACCGGTAGACGATGATCACAGGCGTATTCAGTATCTGTGCAGATGCCCATACCGCAGCGTACAGCAGGACCAGGGCCGGGATTCCGGTCTTCACCGTGATCTTCTGCAGCCTGTCCTTTTCGATCCTGCGGATCAGCACCAGCAGTACGGACAGCACCCACAGCAGCTGGATATACCAGAGCACGCCGGAGCCCGAGAGCACCATGATCAGGTATTTCACAGGACCCGGTACATTCTGTATGGTCGCAAAGGCATCGCCGAGGGCCATGGAGATATAGCCCTGGATGAACTGGAATACGAACAGTCCAACCGTAGAAGGGACCAGGAGTTTCTGTGTCCTGCTGCGAAGGAACTCTTTTTCGGAATGTTTATCCAGATAAAGTTTCGAACTGATCCCGGATACGATGAACAGCAGCGGCATCATCCACGGATAGACGATATACATGAACAGGTCGTAATACTGCACATCGAGATCCGTGATCTTTCCGAGTCCCCCGAGGATGCCTTCCGCATTGTACATATAGAATACGTGATAGAACACGACCAGTATGACGGTGATGTAACGGATGTTGTCCAGATAATGCTTTCTCATACATTTCCCACCTTTGCAATTATTCTTAACATCAGTGTAAATACAGGACATCCGCCAATCCACCAACCGGAAATAACATTTCCGGGCGTCTTTTGTTATGTCCGGTTGCACAGCTGCATCGGACATACAAAAATGCCGCAGATCTTTCCTGCGGCATGAACTCTTATATACGAATCTATAGACAGATATGCTTTTTCTGCGGATATCAGTCCTTTGCTTTCTTCTGAATGAACATCAGGGCGAAGAATGCAGTGACGACCAGAACCATCCCGCTGATGACACTGACGGCATATGTGCCGGTCAGGTCGTAGAGGAAGCCGATCAGTGTCAGGCCGACGGCAGAGGCGACGCTGGTGAACAGCGTGATGACCGAATACGCGCTGCTGTACTGTTTATCGCCGTAGAGCGTGCGGGTGATCATCGAGATGCCGAGTGAGCCGATCGAGTAACATGTCCCGTACAGGAAGCCTGCAGCGAGCAGCATTGCCGTCCCGCCCGGGTTCAGCAGGATCAGGACAAGTCCCGCAAAGGATGTCACGAGCATGCAGACAACGCCTTTGAACGCGCCGATCCTGTCGACCATGGCGCCGAGGGCGAACTTGGAGACGACGTTGCCGATCATCGAGAAGGAAAGAAGGGCAGCGCCGACAGACGCGTCATACCCGTGTGCCTGTGCCAGCGAGGAAAGATGCGGGCTCAGGGAAGTGAGCAGGACGATGGAGAGCACCAGTACGATCAGTACGGTGAACAGTGCGGAACGCCTTTCAAACGGGAGTGCTTTCGTTTCCGCAGTGTTTTTTGTTTCGGGACTGTCCGCTTCATTTTCCCCGAACGGGCGCAGACCGATATCCTGCGGTTTCAGGGGTACGAACAGAAGCGAGGGGATGATGCACAGGACGATGAAGACGACATAGCCGATATAGGTCTTCTGCCAGCCGTAAGAGGAGATCAGACTTGACAGGATCGGCGAGGCAAGTGCGGACCCGATGCCGGAGAATGAAAGTGCAATGCCGGTCAGGGTCCCCCTGTATTTGACGAACCAGTTGCCGATGATCAGGGTGATGATCATCATGGATACGGACGCAAAGCCTATGCCGCGTACGGCAGCGGCGATATTCATGACCAGCAGGCTGTCCGTCATCGCGATGACGAATCCCGAGATGAGGATCAGGACCGCGCCTGCAGTCAGGATATTCTTGATCCGGAAATTGCGGGAGATCATGCCGGCGACCAGCGGTGTGCAGAGTCCGACGACGAGATTCGATACGGACATGTGGAGGGTGACGGCACCCTGGCCGCTGCCGAGGGAATCCGCCATCGGTTTATAGAAGACACCGTAGGCATTGACCAGGCCCATGGTGCCGAACGCCATCATGCAGGTGCAGACAGCTGCGATAATGTATATCAGTTTTCCGTTTTTCATAGCATTCTTCCTTTTCTTTACAATCCCAGTTTAGTTAAAGAGCAGAAGAATCTGAAATACTTATGTTATATTATATTTAATAAGTTTTTTTTATAGGAGAAATGTATGGAATTTCGCACACTGCAGTATTTTCTGGCTGTTGCCAGGGAGGAGAATATGACCGCTGCTGCCCGGATCCTGCATATTTCGCAGCCTGCACTGTCCTACCAGATCAAAGAACTGGAGGAGGAACTGCAGACACAGCTGTTTATCCGTTCCGGGCGCAGGCTCGTACTGAGTGAAGACGGACTGTTCCTCAAAAGCCGCGCGGAAGAGATCCTTTCCTTATGCGAGAAGACAAAAGAAGACCTTGTTTCGGGAACTTCGGATATTTACGGGGATATCTATATCGGCGCTGCGGAAAGCAGGGGGATGGAAACGGTAGCGAAAGTCGTGACTTCGGTGCGCAGGGAACACCCCAACATCCGTTTTCATTTCCACTCCGGCAATCTGGATGATGTCTATGAGCGTCTGAGCAGGGGGGTGCTGGATTTTGCAGTGCTGCTGGAACCGGTCTCTTACAGTAATTTTGAAAGCATCGTCCTGCCCGGGGCAGACCGTATGGGTATCGTGATCCGCAGGGACCATCCGCTGGCGGAAAAGAAAGAAGTCTGCGCAGAGGACCTGTACGATCTTCCGCTGTTCCTCAGTTCCAGGACGAATATGCCGGAAAAAGTCTTTGCGGATATGATGCACATGCCCCGGGAACGCCTGAAGGTGGCCGGCACGGGCAATCTTCCGATGAACCTGGGGATCATGGCCGAACAGGGTGCGGGCGGTTTCGTCTCGCTGGAAGGTCTGGTCAGCACCGGTCCGGACAGCCCGCTTGTCTTCCTGCCGTTTTCACCTGCGATCGAGCGCAGGCTCCTCTTTGTCTGGAAACAGTCCCGGCCGTTCTCCAAGGCGGCTGCACTTTTTCTGGAACGGGTGTCGGAAGTCATAGTTCAGACCCGGACCGATAGATAAATAAAAACGCTGTGCATGCTGTACGGGTATTCGCACCGCATGCGGGATACCGGTCACCGTATTTCAGCTGCAGGGCTTTTTCAGTACAGAAACGGGAAATCTCCGTTCACAGAGTCTGTATATACAGCGGAATAGAATCAAAACTGTAAAAATACCGGCTGTTCACTTATAATCGTAAACAAGGCATCCGGGAGATATAGATGGAGAATAGCTTTTCCATTTTGATATTGACGGAACATCCGACGCTGATAAGGACTGCATTACGGTCTCTGCAGATAAAGGGGTGTCTGCGGGATCCTGACAGAATTTAGATATAGAAAGGGAAACTGGAATATGTATTACAGAAACGTACTTGATTTGATCGGCAATACGCCTCTGATCAGTCTGGAAGAGACGACCGGGCTTCAGATCTATGCAAAAGCGGAATTTCTGAATCCGGGCGGCAGTATTAAGGATCGTATTGCCCTGGGGATGATCGAAGAAGCTGAGAAAGACGGCCGTCTCAGACCCGGAATGACGATTATCGAGCCTACTTCCGGAAATACCGGGATCGGACTTGCGCTGTGCGGTGTGAGGAAAGGATACCGTGTCATGATCGTCATGCCGGAAAACATGAGCGAGGAAAGAAAAAAGATCATTCGCGCCCTCGGAGCGGAACTGGTCCTTACGGATCCGGAACTGAGTATCGGCGGCGCAGTGGACAAGGCGCTTGAGATCGCAGCGGGTTCTGATGCGTATTTTGTCCCGCAGCAGTTTCAGAATCCGGCCAATCCGCAGATGCATTACCGTACAACCGCTGCAGAACTTGTCAGCCAGCTTGGAAAGCGAATCGATATCTATGTATCCGGGATCGGCAGCGGCGGGACCCTGCAGGGAGTCGCGAAGTATCTTCTGGAACAGAATCCGGAATGCAAGATCGTCGCGGTTGAACCGAAAAATGTTTCGGCCCTGCTCGGGGATGAACCGGGACTGCATCAGATCCAGGGGATAGGGGATGGTTTCATTCCGGATATCCTGGATACTTCGATCATTACGGATATCATTACGGTCTCAGACGAAGATGCGGTCAGCACTGCACGTGAGCTGGCAAAAGTCCAGGGACTTCTGGTCGGGACTTCATCCGGCGCGAATGTCTGGGCAGCGAAGAAGATCGCTGAAAAATACGGAAAAGACAAAGTGATCGCTACGATTCTTGCGGACCGCGCGGAAAGATATTTCAGTACTTCACTGATCTGACCGCGGCCAGCGGGGACGCATCCATCCTATCAGGGATATTACATACACAGGAGAGACGCCGGCAGGCGTTTTTTCTTACCGGCCATAGTCTGTACTGCAGCTGCGGGAGGCAGTCAGCGGGCAAACTTAACATATGTATGCACCGCCTATTCAATCCAACTATGATATAATGAATACCTACAGATTTTTTTGTAATGGTTTTTTCGTATGAACAGAGATATCAGAAAACTGACAGACGGCGCCATGATGGCTGCCATTATAGGTGTACTGCTGGTGATCGACAGACAGCTTGCAGGCATGATCTCCTCTTCGGCACTGTTTTTATTTCCCCTGCCGATGGTGTTCTACAGCTCCAAATACGGGCTGAAGAACAGCTTTATGGTCCTTGCGGCGATATTCTTCCTGCTGTTTATGCTGGGGACGCCGCAGACGATCTTCTTTGTCGGCTGTGAATCGATCATCGGCATGGTCTACGGTGCCGGGATATACAACGGGACGGATAACCGCAGGATCTTCCTCAGGACCATCGTCATGGGTGCTGCCGTGGAAGTGCTGGCGATGATCGTCCTCGCGGCTTTCTTCGGCTATGACATGACGGCGGATATGGGCGAATATGAGAAGCTGTTCGCCAATATGATGGAAGTGACAGGTTCCGAGATCCCGGCGGCGTTCGACCTGGACAGCCTGATCAAGAACGTATTCATCGTATCTACGGTGCTGCTGGGCGTCCTTGAAGGCTGCATTACCCATTTCGTTTCACGGATCATGCTGAAGCGGATGCGCATGAAGATACCGGCATCCACGCCGCTGAACCAGTACTTCCCCCCGAAATGGGCGGGTTATATCGCCATAGTCGGCATGGTCGCATACTTCGCGAGCTTCAGTGTCCGGTTCGAGAATGAAACGCTGCAGAACGGCGCCCAGGCGCTCGGGATGGCAGCCATGATGTACCTGGTCGTATTCGGTGCGATCGGTGTCGCGGTCTTACTGCCGCGCATGTATCCCAAAACAAGGAGTTTCGTCCCCCTGATCATCATTTTCCTGTTTATGACAGCTTCATATGTACTTGCGCTGATCGGATTCCTGTATATCACGACGGATCTGCATGAAAGGGCGCTGAAAGGAGGGCTGAGACGTGAATAAAATGATCTCTACATCGAAAAAAGTCATGATCGCGCTGATCGTATTCCAGGCAGTCCTGCTCTTTATCTTCCGGGCCGGCCTGAAGCAGGGCATCATGACTGCGGTGATCATCCTGATCGGCGAAGCCGCCTGCATGGTCTATCTGTTCGAACAGTTCGAATCGGTCGCGAAGGAACAGTCCTCCGGCGTCAAGAAGGTCCTCGGCGATGCCGCAAGGGAGGCATTCGTCAGCGGCGGCGTCGGCATGGTCATCTACAACGAGGATTATGAGATCACATGGGTCTCTGATCTCTTTGCGGATTATGCCGACAGGGTCGGGACGAAGATCCTGACATGGGTCCCGGAAGCGGACGATATCATATCGGGAAGCTCCGACAGCGTTACGGCGAAAGTGGACGGACGCTATTACGAGCTGCACCGCAAGGCGGAAGCACCGATCATCATCTTCAATGACATCACGGACCTCAACGAGTACAGGAAAAAATATGCCGAAGAACATATCGTTATCGGCATGGCGAGTTTTGACAACTATGAGGAAAGCACAGCCTTTGCGGATGAGGCGGATATCGCCGGCATCAACACGGCTGTACGTACGCAGGTATCGGATTACTGCATTGCCCACGGCATCTTCTACAGGAGGCTCAGCCGCAACCAGTACATGATGATCCTGAATGAAAAGATCTATGACGAGCTTGTCCGCGACAGGTTCTCCGTTCTCGAGAAAGTCAGGAAAGCAGCGCAGAAGGTCGACGTCTCGATCACGCTGTCCATGGCTTTCGCAAGGGGCACATCCGATCTGCAGGAACTGGATGAGATGGTAACGAAGCTGATGGACCTCGCCCAGACCAGGGGCGGCGACCAGGTGGCTGTACAGAAGGTATCGGAAGAAGTCAAATATTTCGGCGGCTCGACGGAAGCGGCCGAGAAGCGTTCCCGCGTGCGCGTCAGGGTCATCTCCCATGCGCTGCGCGACCTGATCCAGAAATCATCCAATGTGATCATCTGCGGCCATAAGACGGCTGACTTTGACTGCATCGGTTCCGCGATCTGCATTTCCCGCATGGCATCCGCCCTGCATAAACAGGCAGTCATCATTGCGAAAACAGGCGGGATCGAGGAGAAACTGGGCGACGCGATGCGCGCGAATGAAGCGCAGCTGAAGGAAGAAGTCACATTCGTCAGCGAGAGCGAAGCCGTCAACCAGCTGCATCCCAATACGCTCGTCATCATGACCGACCATCACAATATCCGGCAGTCAAACGGTGCCAAGGTGCTGGAGGCCGCCAACAAGATCGTGATCATCGACCACCACAGGAGGAGCACGGACATCGGCGTCAAGCCGGTCCTCGTTTATATCGAAGCCGGCGCAAGTTCCACATGCGAACTGCTGACGGAGATGATCCCGTATATCTCATCGCAGACGGATATCTCCGCACTGGCAGCTACGTTCATGCTGGCAGGCATGATCGTCGATACACAGAAATGGAGGGTGCGCACAGGCGCCCGTACATACGAAGCCGCCAGCGCCCTGCGCAAGCTCGGTGCGGATCCGCAGAAGGCATATGATTATCTGAAGGACACATTCGATGAATTCTCACTCAAGTCGAAAGCTGTCTCCGCCAGCGAGGTATACCGCAAGGGCATCGTGATCTGCTGCGTGAAGGATATCATGACGAGATCGCTGATGAGCCAGATCGCCGACAGCCTTCTTTCCATCCAGGGCATACGCGCCGCATTCGTGATCGCCAACAGCAGCGAACTCGAGACCGGCATCAGTGCCCGTTCCAACGGCTCTGTCAACGTACAGGTCATCATGGAACAGATGAAGGGCGGCGGCCATATGACAGCTGCGGCGATGCAGAGGCAGAAGACGACGCCGGAGGCGGTCAGAAAAGAACTGACAGAGGTTCTGGACAATTATTTCAAGGAGGTTTCTGATGAAAGTAATACTTAAGCAGGATGTTAAGAAAGTCGGAAAGAAAGGCCAGATCGTGGATGTTTCCGACGGATATGCAAGAAATTATCTGATCGCAAGGGGCCTGGCGGTCGCTGAAACAAAGAGGAGTCTTGAGATCCTTGACGTACAGAAGAAGGAACAGGCAGCCGTTGAAGCGCAGAAAGAAGCGGAGGCCAGGGAGCTCGCAAAGCAGCTCGAAAAGATCACGATGACCTTCAAAGTCAACTCCGGTGCGGAGGGAAGGGTCTTCGGTTCTGTCAGCACAAAGCAGATCACGGAAGCCCTGAATAAGCAGGGCATCAGGGTCGATAAGAAAAAGTTCCTGGATACCCAGCCGATCCAGACGCTCGGTGTTACGAAAGTGCGCATTGAACTGTACAGGAATGTGATCGGCACAGTCAATGTCCAGCTGGTCGGGAGCGGCCAGTAATCATGCCGAGGGTATTGCCTTCCGCCCCGGAAGCGGAAGCCAGTCTGCTCGGTACGATGATGGTCTATCCCCGCGCGGCGAGGATCGCCTTTGAAGAAGGGATCACGGAAGATGATTTCTTCATTGAAAGCAACAGGCGTGTATTCCGTGCGGCGGAAAGCCTTTACAGAAGCGGCAGCCCGATCGATCCGGCTACGATGGCAACGAGGCTCAAAGACCTTGACCTGCTGGAGAAAGCCGGCGGTCTCACGTATCTGACCCAGCTCGCGGAAGCGTCTGTCACAAGCGCGAATACCAAGAGCTATGTCATGATGATCCGTGACAAGGCGCTGATGCGGAAGATGATCGAAGCAGCGGAGAATATCGTTGAAGAAGGCTTCAGCGGCCAGGAAGACATCAATGCCTTCATGGATATGTCGGAAAAAGCCGTACTGGATGTCTCGCGCAACAGGAGGGCCGGGGAATTCCGGACATCCCCTGACCTGATGAACGAGGTCATGGATATGATCCAGAAGATGTCGGATGCCAAATCCGATATCACCGGCATGAAGACCGGCTTCAACGACCTGGACCATACGCTCCACGGCTTCCAGAAAGGCGACCTGATCATCCTCGCCGCAAGACCTGCAATGGGGAAGACTGCCGTAGCGCTGAATCTCGCGATGAACGTCGCGGCATACCAGCCCAACGATGCGGTGGCGATCTTTTCCCTGGAAATGGCAGCCGAACAGCTGGCGATGCGTCTTTTGAGCGCGAAGAGCCGCATTGAAGGCGACAGGCTGAAGACCGGCAGACTGACCAACGATGACTGGAACCGGCTGAATGAAGCGGCCGGCGAACTGCGCATGAGCAAGATCTATATCGATGATACGCCCGGCATCAAAGTACCGGAGATCTTTTCAAAGTGCAGGAGACTGCAGGCGGAACAGGGCCTGAGCATGATCCTGATCGACTATATCCAGCTGATCACGTCCTCTTCGGGAAGAGGGGAGAACAGGCAGCAGGAAGTATCCGATATCTCCCGTTCCCTAAAGGCGCTTGCCCGTGAACTGAAAGTCCCCGTGATCGCGCTTTCGCAGCTTTCAAGAAGTGTCGAATCAAGGGAAAACAAGAGGCCGATGCTGAGCGACCTGCGTGAATCCGGCGCGATCGAGCAGGATGCCGATATCGTCATGATGCTCTTCCGGGAAGCCTACTATGATGAGCAGGCAAAGGAAGAAGCGGACAAAAACGGCAATGAGCGTCTTGAGATCAATATTGCCAAACACAGGAACGGTGCCACCAGGAGGATCAACCTGGCTTTTGAAGCGCCGACGAACGGACTGTACAATATCGCGTCCGGACAGTAAGGAGGATCTATGGCAAAGAAGATCATGACGATTGCGGGCTGCCTTGCGGCTGCGCTTCTGATCGTTTTTTTCGTGCCGTATATAAAGCGGTCTTTTTCCGCTGTCCCCGTAGACGCTGCCGGCGAAGATGCAGGGAAATTCGGTCAGACAGTCGAATATGTTTACAGTGAACCCGTCAGTATCCGCAAGATCTATCTGAAAGGCGAACTGCTCGGCGTCCTGAATGATGAACAGAAATTCAACGACCATCTGGATGATGTCTACCATACCCTCTATGAGGAGAAGTTCCCGGATTCCAGGGCATATCCCGACAAGGATATCTATATCACGACGGAACAGAGCTACTTCCGCTATACGGATGCGGACGATGAGATCCTGAAATACATGGATGAGAACGAACTGTACAGCCTGCAGGCTACGCAGGTATCCTTCTCGGAAAACGATGAAGTATACGCACGCATATTCGTCGCCAACAGCGCGATCTATGAAGAAGCGATGCAGGAATATATCTCCATGTTCATCTCGCCGGAATCGCTGGCGCTCCTGACCAGCGGAGATACCGTTCCGGAACTGACGAACTACGGCAGCAGGGATATCGGCATATCGATCACGCAGACGATCACGACATCCCAGGATTATGCGGCGCCTTCCGAGATCATGACTACGAAAGAAGAGATCCTGGAATATATCGAATACGGCGATAATCCCGAGAAGCAGTACTATACGGTCAAGCAGTATGATACCGTCGCCGGTGTCGGTACGAAGAACTTCGGCCTTTCCGCGACGCAGGTCATGAACATCAACCGCGACAAGATCTTCAGTGTCGACCAGGTGCTGAAGGAAGGCGATGAACTGTGCGTCACATATTTCCGGCCTGTTATCGAAGTCATCGTCTATAAGGAAGCCCTCCGCCAGCAGGATGTCTATTTTGAGACGGTCATGGTCGAGGACGATACGATCCTGAAAGGCGAAACGAAGAAGATCCAGGACGGCGCAAACGGATCAAAGAACACCCTGTTCTCGGAGAAATGGATCAACGGCGTACTGGTCACCGGTGTGGAGAAATCCAGTGTTGAGACCATTCCCGTACAGAATGAAGTGATCGCCGTAGGTACGATGGAACTCCCCGATGTCGGCACAGGCATCTTCCGGTTCCCTGTCGACAACCCGCATATCTCATGCGGCTGGGGATGCTATTACGGCCACAGGGGCACCGATGTGCAGAACCGTTATAACCTGTGGGGCGATGTCCTCGCTGCAGACCGCGGCGTCATCATCGAGAATTCGTATAACGGCATCGGCGGGAACCTTGTCGTTATCGACCACAACAACGGGTATACGAGCTATTACGGCCACATGAGGGAACCCTCATTCCTGCCTGTCGGGACGATCGTAGACAAGGGCCAGGTGATCGGCCATATCGGCATGACCGGATGGGCGACCGGCCCCCACGTACATTTCTATCTGACCTATAACGGGGAACGGCGCGACGCATGTACGGTGCTGAACTGCACGCCTTATTACTGATATATGGAATTCGCATTGCTTGCCAGCGGATCAAAAGGAAATGCATTTCTGCTTCGCGACAGGGATACAGAGATCATGATCGACTGCGGCACTACAAAAAGATACCTGTCAGAATGCTTTCAGAAACTGAAGATCTCCGTTCAGGACCTGGATGCGCTGCTGATCACGCATGACCATACGGATCATATCTCGCAGATCCGGCATTTCCGGAATCTTTCGATCTATTCACCTGTGGAGATCACGGATACGGAAGTATTCCTTGTCCGGCCCCTGCAGCAGTTTGCGGTCAACAGCCTGCAGATCACGCCTGTGGCGCTTTCGCACGATGCGCCGAATACGACCGGGTATATTATTGAGAACGGCGAGGAAAAGCTTGTCTATATCACCGATACGGGTTATCTGAACCAGCGGTACCTGCCGCTGATGCAGGACGCGGATTATATCATCATGGAATCCAACCATGATACGGAGATGCTGATGCAGACAAGGAGGCCGCAGTATCTGAAATACAGGATATACGGGGACCAGGGCCATCTGAACAACGAAGACTGTGCCGATATCCTGACGAAGCTTGCCGGTCCGAAAACAAAAATGATCATTCTTGCGCACATATCGCAGGAAGCCAATACGCGCTTAAGGGCGCTGGATGTATCCAGGAAAAGACTGCAGGAATGCGGTTCTCTGAGAAAAGATCTGATCCTGGCCGCTGCAGGCCAGCATGAAATGATCCGGAAAGGATGGAACAATGAAAAAACTGATCCCGGTTCTGTTTGCTGTACTGTTGGGATGGAATGCCTGGCTGACTTACAGGCTGACGCAGACCGGTAATAACGCACCCGCGAATAATGAAGATGTTGAGATCACGCAGCAGACACTGACGGACTATACGTCGGATCTGACTGCGGTCGTTGAGCAGATGCGTCCGTCCATCGTGACGGTCATTACGGACGGTGAAGATTCCAGGACAGCCAGCGGCGTGATCTTTGCGGCGGAAAACGGCGTGTCGTATATTTTCACGACAGCCGAGGTCGTCGCCGGACAGACAGACGCCCTGATCTATTTTGACAGCAGCGCCGAGATCCGCGCCGAGATCATCGGGTTTGACTACGGCACCGGGCTCGGGCTCCTGAAAGCAGAGACGGAATTCGATACGGCTGCCCCGGTGCACGGTGACTCGGACCTGCTTGAACAGGGCGAATATGTTATCGCGCTCGGGGGAAGAAGGAAGAATACCGGCACGAACATGGTATCCTTCGGCATCGTATCCGAACCGGGTTTCAAGCGGCTGGGCAGCGTGAACTGGCTTGCGAATATCATCGAAACAGACGCGGAAGTCAACGAGAACAACTACGGCGGGCCGCTTCTCGATGTCGGCGGCGAGCTTGTGGGTATGCTGCTGGGGCGTCCGTCCGGTTCGACCGGCTACGCTGTCAGCATCAATGAGATGAAATATGTATTTGAAGAACTGCGGCAGGACCGTGTCGTATCACGCGGCTCCCTCGGCATCATCTGCAGGAATGTCTCGGACCTGAAGACCTATGAGAAAAACATGAATAACCTGAGCCTGGATCTGACAGACGGCCTGTTCATAACCGAAGTCGCGCGCAACGGCGCAGCTGACGGCTTCCTGGAGGTCCATGATGTCATTACGCAGATCAACGGCGTGCAGATCCGCAATGCGACGGAACTGAGAAGCCTGCTTTATGAACACCAGACGGAAGATGTCCTGACGATCACGTATATCCGCAATGGCGAACAGGCAGAGGTGCAGGTGGAACTGAAATGATCACGATCGCAGCCTGCGGGAAAGTCAAGGAAAAATGGATGCGTGACGGTATCGAAGAATATGCGAAACGGATCCGTGCCTATGACAAGCTTACGATCATCGAAGTGCAGGATGAAAAGACGCCCGACAGCAACTCTGACGCCCTGAATGAGATGATCAAAAAGAAGGAAGGGGAACGGCTCCTGAAACAGATCCGTCCGGATGACTATATGATCCTTCTGGATCTGAAGGGGAAGGGATTCACTTCCGAAGGTCTTGCTGCACAGATCGAAAAGATACATACGTTCTCATCCAGCCGGATCACATTCGTGATCGGCGGCTCGCTCGGCGTCAGCGAAGAAGTGATCCGCAGGGCAGACCTGCGGTGGAAACTGTCCGACTGCACATTCCCGCACCAGTTGTGCAGGCTGATCGTCCTGGAACAGATCTACCGGGCGTACAGGATCATGAATCATGAGCCTTACCACAAATGAAGATGTACAGAAGACTCCGTAACAGGGGTCTTTTTCAATGGGAAAGCCTTCACGTTCACTGGTCACCGCGCATGATTGACCGGCCGGTCAATAACTGATAACATAAAGATAATAATATTGACTGACCAGTCAAACGGAGGGGCTATGCCGATTGAATCATTTGATAAGCTGCCTGCAGAAAAAAAGGAGAAGATCCTGGTTGCAGGGATCCGGGAATTCGCACAGAAGTCCTATAAGGATGTCAGCACAGATGTCATCACAAAAGAGTGCGGGATCTCCAAGGGCCTTCTGTTTCATTATTTCGGATCGAAAAAGGAATACTATCTTTACTGTCTGAGGCAGTCGCTGGAATGCCTGACGGAAGACAGGGAAGAGGTGACAGGCGATGATTTTTATGCGGTCGTCTTCTCGCAGATGGAACGGAAGATGCGCATCTGCACGGAGCACAGGGACGGGATGCATATGGTGAATATGGCTTCACGCGATGCGTCGAAGGAGATCGCCGCAGCGAAAGCGGAACTGATCGCCGGATATATGAAAAGCGTGCATGCACAGTCGCAGAGAACACTGCTGAAGGCACTGGGGACGCTTGAACTCAGATACCCGGGTAATATACAGAAAACTGCGGAAGCCCTGCAGATCTATACAAACGCTGTCATAAACAGATACCTGGCCCGCTATCAGGATGAGCCGGACAGGTTCTTTGAAAACAGTATGCAGATCCGCAAAGAGATGAAGGAATATCTGGATATCATGCTGGAAGGGATATGCAGGAAGGAAACGAAATGAAAAAGACAGGGATACTCAGGGCCATGAAGCTCTGCATGGACTATGAAAAGATGGATACAGGGGAACGTGACCGGCTGCGCAGCGAGAGACTGCAGGAACTGGTCACATATGCCCGCGAAAACAGCCCGTATTACCGGGAACTGTATAAAGATGTGCCGGAAGACTTTACACTGCAGGACCTGCCGGCGACAGATAAGAAAACACTGATGGAACACTGGGATGACTGGGTCACGGACCGGGATCTGACGCTGGAAGATGCGGAAAGATTCATGGAGGATAAAGACAATATCGGCAGACTCCTGCATAAAAAATACATGGTGATCACGACGTCCGGATCGACAGGGAACCCCCTCGTCGCAGTGATCGGCAAAACGGCGAACAATATCATGGGAGGCATCAGTGCCTGCCGCAGTTATGCCAGGAAGGAAGACCTGAAGGCCTTTGTCCTGCGCGGCGGGAAAAGCATAGGTGTATTTGCGGATGACGGATTCTATCTCGGCAACAGCAGTATCCGTTCCAGACTGCTCTCCATGCCGTGGAAAAAGAAACAGCTTGCGGTGTCGAGCGCACTGTATCCGATCGAAGAGATCGTCCGCCAGCTGAATGACTTCCAGCCTGCCATGCTGGGCGGGTATCCTTCCAATCTGGAACTGCTGATCGACGAAGCGAAGAGCAGCAGGCTGCATATCTCGCCCGTCATCATCATGACCGGAGGGGAGTATCTTTCCGACCGGCTGCGGCAGGAACTGTCCGATACATTCAAATGCTACGTGCAGACATCCTATTCATGTACGGAAGGCGGCACCGTCGCATGCGAATGCGGAAAAAAGCATTTCCACATCAATGACGACTGGCTGATCGTTGAGCCGGTCGATAAAAACGGTGACCCGGTGCCGGACGGTGTCCTTTCGGACAGGATCCTGCTGACGAACCTGTACAACTATACGCAGCCATTCATCCGCTATGAGGTCACGGACAGGGTCGTCATGCATCATGAGCCGTGCGGCTGCGGCGATCCCTCCCCGTGGATCGAACTGGAAGGAAGGACAGACGACGTGACTTCCTTTACGGAAAACGGCAAAGAGATCCGGATCGCCCCGCTCTCTGTCTATGCCGTACTGAAGGAGGTCCATGACATCCGCCGTTTCCAGGTGCTCGTATATGCGGATAACAGGATCGTGCTGCGCATGGAGGAAAAGGAAGGCACAGACAGGTCTGAAGTGTTTGAACAGGCAAAAGAAAGCCTTGGGAGGTATCTGTCATCCCAGGGTGTTCAGAATGTGGTATATGAGCTTTCGGGGGAACTGCCGATGCAGGATCCGGGAAGCGGCAAATTCAAGCATATCATCAATATGCAGGGAAAAAAGGCATCGTAAAACTGTACGGGGAGAACAAGGATCCGCTCTGAAAAAATACTGACGAAATGAACTACAAAGAAGTATACAATATCCAGATACAGCGCAGAAAACAGCAGAAATCCAAACAGTATGAATGCATTTCTGCCGGATTAACAATGATCCCGGTGTTTGCTGAAAAATGACAAAAGAATCAGTCCGCTGAGCTGCTCTCTTCATACAGTAATGAATGATGTTTATCTATTCTGTTTCCTCAGGCGCTTTCTAAAGTGTACAGGATGATTCGGAAGTCGGTCAGATGCGGCTTAAGATCTGACACCAACAAAAATGAGATCCCGATTTCCTTATACGGAAGTCAGAGATCTCATTTTTTATGATGCGCCTGACAGGACTTGAACCTGCACGCGCGAGGCAACAGATCCTAAAACTCCGGAGTGCGTAAGATCTTTTTGACTTCGGCACGTTAGATAATAACATGAGATACAGAAAGACATTTTTATTTCTTGGCAGCTCCACTTATGAAAATTGACTCCAATATGGGCAACGTCATTAAGTTAAGAAGAAGTCTGCAGAAGCATTATTAGCCATATCTGCAGACTTTTCTTATCTAAATAATCATCATGCATGACGAAAAAACATCGAATGATGTAAGGCTCATTATTGAATTATCAGTTATA
>JAILQT010000034.1 GCA_024698805.1 Solobacterium sp. | reverse complement strand
ATGGATATGAGGGTTCCACTTCAGATCCCGTCCGAAGGTATGGATCGAAGCGATCATTCCGAAAACATTGGCATCTTTGAAGTTGCGGTACAGATAATAATTATCCTTGTCGTTTCTCGTTTTGCCTGTCTTTCCGCGTTTCCTCTTCTCTTTTCTGTATATCTTTTCATTTGTGATCTTGCATATGGTGTTCCTGGCAGCCACGAACAGAAGGTTCAGGGCAGTGCGGTCTTTGCGGAAGAACAGTCTGTATTCTTCCGGGATAGTAAAGACGATATGTCTGTGAGGTGTATCCACACACATGCATTCCGCCTGTACAGCCAGTTTCTTCTGATATTTGACACCGCAGGATGTACAGAATCTGGAATGGCATTTCCTGTTGAAGATCATGAAGTTATTACATTGCGGACATTCGAAATAATCATATCCGAGATAACTGGTGTTGCATAACAGAGCTTTCTGCACATTATCAAGAACACATGGACGGGCTTTGCCTGCTTTGTCCATATCAACGAACCACTGGTAATGTGCCCAAAGCAGATCTTTGATCCTTGGTTTATTCGGATCATATTTAACATCATCACATGTGAAAGCACCGTAAGATGAGTATTCTGTGTAGAGATTGTCATCCAACATACTCAAATTATAAAACAAGCAGACACTTTCGTATCTGCTCATTGTTAATCAGTGGTCACGCAGTGACCTTTTTTTATTTACAGACAAAAATCATCGGGAAGATATTAAAAAGGATCCGCATTCCTTGTCGTAAAAATCCCTTTTTTGTATTATTTCAATATGAGTTATATAGCATTTACCGATGTGAAAAAAATATACCATGTAGGCGAGGTGGACATACAGGCGCTCTCAGGTGTCTCTTTTGAGATCGAGAAGGGCGAGATCGTCATCGTGGCCGGTGCCAGCGGCGCCGGGAAGAGCACGATCCTGAACATCCTCGGCGGTATGGACAGGCCTACGTCCGGCGAGATCACCGTCGACGGCAAACGGATCGACAGACTCGATGAAAAGGAACTGACGGATTACCGCCGTTTTGATATCGGCTTCGTCTTCCAGTTCTATAACCTCGTGCAGAACCTGACGGCACTGGAGAACGTCGAGCTTGCGGCAGAGATCTGCACGGATCCTTTAAACTGCTCCGAGGTCATGGACCAGGTCGGCCTGAGCGACAGGAAGAACAACTTCCCCTCCCAGCTCTCCGGCGGCGAACAGCAGCGCGTAGCCATTGCCCGTGCGCTTGCGAAGAACCCGAAGCTCCTGCTCTGCGATGAGCCTACAGGCGCCCTGGACTACGTGACAGGCAAGCAGATCCTCAAACTCCTGCAGGATACATCTCGGAAATACGGCATGACGGTCGTGATCATTACCCACAACCTGGCGCTGTGCCCGATGGGGAACAAGGTGCTGTCCGTCAAAAACGGGAAGATCAAGTCGGTCGCGATCAATGATGCACCGGTGAATGTGGAACAGATAGAGTGGTGATATGTCCAAAAAGCTTCTTCTCAGCATCTGGCGGATGATACGGCAGTCCAGGACCCGTTTTCTTTCGATTATGATGATCGTGGCACTCGGTGTCGCTTTTTTCATCGGCGTCTCGAGCAGTGCGACGGTGATGAGCGAGAGCGTCGACGTGTATGACGATGAAACGGACCTGAAGGATATCACGATCTATTCGAAATACGGCTTTGATCAGGAAGATGCGGATAACCTCAATAAACTGGAATATGTAAAGAAGGCGGAAGGCACATGGTTCACCGATGTTTTCGGCGTATGCGGCACCGATATCATGATCACAAGGGTGCACGGCTATACCGAAGACCAGGCGATCAACCGGTTCGTCCTGAAAGACGGCAGGATGCCTGCTAATGAACATGAAGCCCTTGCGGAAAGCGGCACCGAGCTGCAGCAGGGATTTGCGATCGGCAGCACCGTCCGTTTCGTCATGCCTGACGGGGAAGACAACGAAGACCTGAAGGTAAAGGAGGTCACGGTCACCGGTACGATCGATACGCCTGTCTACCTGAATATGACAAAGGAGAACAGCACCCTCAGCAACCAGTACATCCGTACATACCTGTATGTGCCATCCGATGCCTTTGATATGGATTATTTTACGGAGATGAACATCCTCCTCGTGGATGCCGCATCGATGAACGGCTTCTCCGGCACCTATGAAGAATGGTGCGAAGCCTGTAAGGAGCAGTTAGAGGAGATCTCGAAGATCCTGAAGGACGGCAGGTACAACAGGATCAAAGAAGATGCGGAAGCGGAATACAGTGACGGCCTCAAAGAATACGAAGACGGGAAAGAGACCTATGAATCCGAGATCGCCGATGCCGAAAAGGAGATCGCCGACGCCGAAGAGGAACTCGAAGACGGGAAACGCGAGCTGCAGGAAGGCATTGACAAACTGGAAGACAGCCAGACGGAACTGGACGATATGGTCCGTGAGACGACGGAAGAACTTGATTCCGCCGAAGAGAAGATCGAAGAATCGAAGAAGGAACTCGAGAAGAATAAGAAGGATGTCAAGGAGAAGAAAGATGAGCTGAAGGACGGGATCAAACAGATCGAAGACGGCATCAGCCAGATCGACGACGCGATCCTGCAGCTGCAGACAGGCGCCGACGGCAGGGACCGCATTCAGGAAGGCCTGCTGCAGATCGAAACGGCGGAGGAATCCCTCCGTACCCTGAAGGGTTCCCTTGATATCCTTTCCGACAAGAACCGGATCAGCAGCCTTTCCCAATTCCCGGAGCTGGCGGAAGCAGCCGCTTCCTTCGGCCTTGACGGTGACAATACGGTCGGGGAGCTGAAGCAGGCGGTAAAGAAAGCCGCAAAGGAAGCACAGAAGAACCGGAAGCTCCTGGATGAGCAGAAAGAAGAACTGCTGGAGCAGCTCAGGGAAGCCGGCTTCACGGAGGATGATCCCTCCGAGGAGATACAGGACAGGCTTGACCTCATTGAGGACGGCCTGGTACAGGTGCAGACCGGCCTTGAAGAGGTCGAAGACGGGCTTGCGCAGATCGAAACGAATGAAGAGAACCTCAATACACTGAAAACGACTGCGGAACAGCTGCAGACAGGCATCGCTGCCCTGGAGCAGGCTGTAACAGGCTATACCGCCCTCCAGGAGGTCCTGCCCTTATTCAATGAGTATATGACTGTCGGGATGGTGAAGGACTATATCCCCGGTATCGAGGAGGCTGCGCTGTCGCTCGGCCTGGACAGTGATACGTCCCTGCATGACCTTTCCGCCGCACTGACGGAAAAACTGGGCGAATACAGCACACAGCTTCTGCAGCTGCAGGCGGGCATGGACCAGATCGCGGAAACACTGAAAGCTTCCGGCTATGATTCGGCGGATGACGCCCTGGCTGCGCTCGCCCTGAAGAAGCAGGAAGTACTTGAAACAAAGAAGACACTGCAGGATACACAGAAGGAACTGGGGCTGCAGAAGGAATCGCTGCAGGCTGCCCTGGACGGTCTTACAGCGATCAAAGACGGGGAAAAGCAGCTGGATGAAGCGGAAGCCGGTCTTTCAAAGCTCTCCGATGTCCTGAAGGTATTCGGCGACGGGGCATTGCTGAAGGACGTGGCTGCGTTCAGTCCTTCCGTTGCCCTTGTATATGACACGTTCGGGATCAATGAAAACAATACGGTAAAAGACCTGAAGGATAAGGTCGATGACCAGCTGGATGAACTGGGCGTGCAGAAAGGGAAACTGCTCACCCGGCTGGATAAGATCCTCAAAGCCGTTAAGGAAAGCGGGTACGATACCCCGGAGGAGGGTGTGGAAGACCTGCGGAAAAAGGGCAGGGAGCTTGCCGGGAAACTGACGGAAGCGGAAGAAGGCGGAAAGAAGCTTGCCGAAGCGGAAGAGAAGATCGCGGAAGGCGAAGAGCAGATCAAAGACGCCGAACAGCAGGTCAGCGACGGCCGCAGGGAGCTCCGTGAAGGCACGGAAGACGCGCAGAGACAGATCGACGAAGGCTGGGACACCGTCCGTGAGAACAGGCAGAAGATCGAAGACGGGGAAGCGGAACTGGCGGACGGGAAAAAAGAACTCGAAGAAGCCAGGGCTGACGGGCAGAAGGAACTGGATGACGCCCGCAAAGAACTCGAAGACGCAAGGAAAGAGATCGACGAGCTGGAACCGAACGAATGGACCGTGATCGACAGGCAGTCCCATTACGCCAGCGCCACATACCATTCGACGATCGACCAGATGGCAGCGATCGGCAGGCTGTTCCCGGTATTCTTTATCCTCGTGGCAGCCCTCGTCTGCCTGACGACGATGACGCGCATGGTATCCGAACAGAGAGGGGAGATCGGCGTCCTCCGTGCCCTCGGCTTCTCCAAGATGCAGTGCGCATCCAAATACCTGATCTATGCGGGCACAGCGACGGTAGCCGGCACCGTGATCGGCTGTATCGCAGGCATGCTGAGCTTCCCGATCGTCATCTACCATACATGGAGGATGATGTATATCCTGCCGGCGATCCGGCTTGCGGTCCCCTGGAAGCTGATCTTCCTGACCGCGGCGATGTTCCTGGCAGCGATGCTCGCCGTGACATGGTCCGCATGCAGTTCGGATCTCACGGAAGTGCCGGCGCAGCTGTTAAGGCCGAAAGCGCCCAAGCTCGGCAGGAACATCCTGATCGAACGGATCGGCTTTATCTGGAACCGGCTGACCTTCACGTGGAAGGTCACGATACGCAATATCTTCCGCTACCGCAGCAGGTTCATCATGACCGTCGCCGGCGTAGCCGGATGCACGGCACTGCTCGTGACCGGCTTCGGCATCCGCGATTCGATCAATTCGATGGTCGATATCCAGTTCTACGATATCTTCCGGTTTGACGGCACGGTCATCCTGGAAAAGGATACCGGCAGCGACAGCGCACAGCGGATCGAAGAGGAGATCCGGGCGATCCCCGGCGTCGTCTCGCTGAACCGCTCAGGCAGCTATACCGCGAAAGCCTACGGCAGCGGCTCGCTTTCCGAAACGGTCAGCGCCCTGGTCTATGCAGAACCGCAGGATATCGAAGGCTCGTTCTCCCTGCGTACGCGGAAAGGCCATCATCCGCTGCACCTGGATGATGACGGCGTCATCATCAGTGAGAAGCTGGCGGAGAATCTCGGTGTCGGACCGGGTGATACGTTCCGGATGGAAGACGGGGACGGTGACCTGCACGATATTAAAGTGACCGCTGTAACGGAAATGTATATCCATCATTATGCCTTTATGACAGAGAAGTATTACCGCTCGCTCTGCGGCAGCGCCCCGTCCGTCATCAGCCTCCATGTCAAACTGGAGAATGCGGATGACAGGGATGTCCAGGAGAAGATCGCCGATATCGAAGGTGTTGACGGCATCGATTTCTTCGACGTCATCCTGACCAATTTCCGGACGATGGTAAAGAGCCTTGACCTGATCGTCTGGACGCTGATCATCGCTTCGATGTCGCTGGCAGTCGTCGTGCTCACGAACCTGATCAATGTCAATATCAGCGAACGCGAGCGTGAGATCGCCACCCTGAAGGTGCTCGGCTTCCGGAAGAAGGAAGTGCGCTCCTATATCTTCAAGGAGAACAATATCCTGACGGTCATCGGCGTCATTGCCGGTCTGCCGGTCGGGACGGTCCTGCACCACTACATCATGCAAACGGTGGAGATGGACTATATCATGTTCGGCAGGGAAGTCCTGCCTGCAAGCTATGTGATCTCCTTCGTGCTGACGGTATGCTTCGGCATCGCCGTCAACCACCTGATGGCCGGCAGGCTGGACAGGATCAGGATGGTCGAGAGCCTGAAGAGCGTCGAATAATACAGTACCTGCAGATACCCGGATGCGGCGTTATGCCGCCTGCATCCGGGTATTTTCCCTGAATAACTGCTGAGACATTATCACCGGACAGCCGCACACAGTTTCCGGTTTTTGAAAATAGCGCTTGACATTCATATTTTAAACAGATATTATTGTAAAGCATTCGATAAGAATGACTCATCGCGAGGTAGAGCAGCCTGGTAGCTCGTCGGGCCCATAACCCGGAGGTCGTTGGTTCAAATCCTTCCCTCGCAACCATTGGTCCTGTAGCTCAGTAGGTAGAGCAATGGACTGAAAATCCATGTGTCGGCAGTTCAATTCTGCCTGGGACCACCATAAAAGATCTCATCGAAAGATGGGATCTTTTGTTTATCATGGAAAGTTCTGTTGCCGCATATGCGATCGTGCTGATGCTCGAATGCTTTTTCTGCCGTTCCGGGCGGATCGCTGCCTGAAGCGGTCAAATCCTGTCCTTTTCAGGGAATACTGGAGTATGATAGGTAACAGTATCGGTCAGGGGGAAGGCATATGGGATCCAAAACAGTCAAAAACAGTACCGGGGGCAGGATATTTCTGAATGCGGTCATCGCGGCAGTGAGTCTGTTCGTCAACGGATTCGGCGTATATCTGACCATACAGGCAAACATCGGCGCAGGACCGTGGGATGTGCTGAACCTCGGTATATCCGGTACGCTCGGCATCCTGTACGGAACTGCTTCCGTAGCCGTTTCCTATCTGATCCTTGCAATCGACGTATTTATGAAAGAACCGATCGGCATCGCGATGTTCATCGATGCCCTCGTTGTCGGGAAGAGCGTAGACTTCTTCAATATGATCCATGCTGTTCCGAAAGCATCGTGTGTGATCGCAGGCATCCCGATGATGATCACCGGTCTGATCATTATTGCCTTCACACAGTTTACATACATGAAGGCATCACTGGGCTGCGGTCCGCGTGACACGCTCCTGGTCGGACTTGCAAAACGGTTCCGCAGGGTCCCGATCGGTACCGTCAGTATCTGTCTGCTCAGTACGGCAACACTGGCCGGATGGCTGCTGGGCGGCCCGGTGGGCATAGGGACACTGATCTGTGCATTCTGTGCCGGACCGATCATGCAGGCCGTATTTGACCTGGTACGCTTTGATGCGGCAGATGTTCATCATCAGAACCTGAAGGAATCACTTGGGGTCATCCTGCACTGAAACAGACCGGACACCATGCACATGAAAAACCACAGGACATTTTGATATAGTCCCGCTAAAGCAGGCAACGCAAATAACCAGAGCGCTGCCCGCGGAGGTGGGATTTTATAATGGGAAGAAAAGCAAAGTACTCATTCGGGCAGAAAGCACAGTCATGCGGTGATAATGCAGGCAGACAAAAGAGTGCAAAACAGATCGCAGCTGAGCTGCCAGTGGGGAAGGATGGAGAAGCTGTATGCATCAATACCCGGCGGGAGAACAGCTGTACCCCCGTCTTCAGAAGTCATCACTATGGATCTCCGGGGCTGTAATTCATAGTTCCGTTTTCCCGTTTGACAAAAGGCTTTCTTGATTTTTCCCTCATCGGATATACTTATTACAGGAGATGACATATGAATACGAAAGAATATATCGAATGGATCATGGCGCAGCCGCATCCGGGTTATACACTGACAAAAACGGATGATGACCATATACAGATGGAGAATGATTCCGCCAGGGGCGAGATCAGCGTCTATCACCTTGAGATGGATATCATCGAACTGAAGCTGGAGTCGAAGAAAGACGGCGAGGTCTTCTTCTTCCTCCATTTCGAACTGAAGGACGATGAACATGCGCTGGGCCTCTATAAAGAGATGGCTGAGGCGATGCGTCAGTACGGGACACGCAAAGGCGTACGGATCCTGCTCAGCTGCACGAGCGGCCTCACTACAAGCTTCTTCGCGCAGAAGCTGAATGAAGCTGCGGAAACACTGTCGCTGCAGTATGAATTCAATGCCGAGGCATATACCGACCTGTTTACGAAAGGTGCGGATTACGATGTGATCCTGCTCGCGCCGCAGATCGCCTACCAGAAAAAGAAAACGGAAGGCGTCTTCAAGGACAAGCCGGTCATCGCTGTCCCGGCGCAGATCTTCGCATCCTATGACGCCGGGAAGATGATCACGATGATCACGGACGAGCTCGAGAAGCTGAAGATGTCCCGCGACCAGATCGCTGTTGCGAAGGTCATGCGCGACATCGAGAACAATGCCTGCATCTTTGTGATCAATATGACGCATGACGTCAGGCATACGAAATATATCTACAGACTTTACAACCGGGGCAGCGTCGTCTTCTCGCAGGAGGCCATCAAGTGTGTAAGCAGGTATAAGGATATATCGGATATCCTCGATACCGTGTTTGCAAGGCTGCGGGAAGACTTCCGGATCGATGCCGTCTCCATCTCGATCCCGGGCATGCTGGATACGAAAGAGGGGCCTGTACGGGTCAGCTACGAACAGATGGCACGGGAATTCACCGACACGTACGGCCTCCCGGTATTCGTATGCCACAACTCCTCCGCCGTCGTATTCGGCTATTATGCCGGCCAGGACAAGTACAATGTCTGTTCCTATCATTCCCAGCCTGCCGGCAGCCTGATCGGCGGCCAGGGAAGCCTGTACAAGGGAACGCCCGTCAAAGGCAAGAACCAGATGGGCGGCGAACTGATCGGGCTGTTCCGCCACGCATATCCCGGCATCAATATCCATTACCAGACATGGGATGTCGAAGAAGTGAAGAAAGCAGTCATCATGTGCCTGGTCGCGAATATCTGCGTGACAGCGCCGGAAGTGATCCTTGTCCGCAGTCCGCTGACACCGGATATGGACGAACTGAAGGAAGAACTCCGGAAATACATCGATGAAGACTGCATGCCGGAACTCGTCTATGCGGCCGACGTCAGCGAATATGCATATCTCGGCACGATGCTGAACGGCCTGTACTATCTGAAAAAACTGGCAGCCGCGAAATAAGATCCTCCATCGGGCAACGTCATTAAGTTAAGAAGAAGTCTGCAGAAGCATTATTAGCCATATCTGCAGACTTTTCTTATCTAAATAATCATCATGCATGAC